>NZ_JBHWIO010000053.1:0-59238 GCF_042732075.1 Kitasatospora sp. NPDC059812 | reverse complement strand
GGTACGGCCCTCGTTGGCATCGGGGCCGTCGGCGTCGTGCCCGGGGGCGTCGGGGGGGGGGGGGGGGGCAGACGCCCCCGCGAGGCACAACCCGGGGCGGCCGGGGGGCGCCGGGGGGGGGGGGGGGCGCGGCGAGATCAACACCCCCACCCCCCCCCCCCCCGCACACCCCCCGCGCCCCAACAAAAAACGCGCCCCCGACCCCCCCCCCACCCGGCCCCGCCACCCCCAGTCTCACCCGGCACACCGCGCCCCGGGGCGGGGGGGTGAAGGGCGGTCTCTCCTCGAAGAGGCCGCCGGGGATGGCTCAGTGGAACTGCTCGGCCTCGGTGGAGCCGGTCAGGGCGAGCGTCTCGGCGTTCGGGTTGAGCGCGGTGGAGACCAGGTCGAAGTACCCGGTGCCGACCTCGCGCTGGTGCTTCACCGCGGTGTAGCCCTGCGGCACGGCCGCGAACTCGGCCTCCTGGAGGTCGATGTAGGCCGTCATCCCGTGCTCGGCGTAGCCGCGGGCGAGCTGGAACATCGAGTGGTTCAGCGCGTGGAAGCCGGCCAGCGTGATGAACTGGAAGCGGTAGCCCATCGCGCCCAACTCCCGCTGGAACTTGGCGATCTGGTCGTCGTCCAGGGCCGCCTTCCAGTTGAAGGACGGCGAGCAGTTGTAGGCGAGCATCTTGTCCGGGTACTCGGCCTTGAGCGCCTCGGCGAACTCGCGGGCCTGGGTGAGGTCGGGGGTGCCGGTCTCCACCCAGATCAGGTCCGCGTACGGGGCGAACGCGAGGCCGCGCGAGATCACTGGGGCCATGCCCGGCTCGACCCGGTAGAAGCCCTCGGCGGTGCGCTCGCCGGTGCAGAACCGGGCGTCGCGCTCGTCGACGTCGCTGGTCAGCAGGTTGGCGGCGAGCGCGTCCGTGCGGGCCACGATCAGGGTCGGCACGTCCGCGAGGTCGGCGGCCAGGCGGGCGGAGTTGAGGGTGCGGACGTGCTGGGCGGTGGGGACGAGCACCTTGCCGCCCAGGTGCCCGCACTTCTTCTCGGAGGCGAGCTGGTCCTCGTAGTGGATGCCCGCCGCGCCGGCCGCGATCATGCCCTTGGTGAGCTCGAAGGCGTTCAGCGGACCGCCGAACCCGGCCTCCGCGTCGGCGACGATCGGCACCAGCCAGTCCGGCCCGCCGTCCGTCCCTTCCGCCGCGTCGATCTCGTCGGCGCGCAGCAGCGCGTTGTTGATCCGACGCACCACCTGGGGAACGGAGTTGGCCGGGTAGAGGCTCTGGTCCGGGTAGGTCTGCCCGGCCTGGTTGGCGTCGGCCGCGACCTGCCACCCGGACAGGTAGATCGCCTGCAGCCCGGCCCTCACCATCTGCACGGCCTGACCGCCCGTCAGCGCGCCGAGGGCGTGCACGTAGTCCTGCTCGTGCAACTGCCGCCACAGGCGCTCGGCGCCCCGGCGGGCCAGCGTGTGCTCCTCGCGGACGGTGCCCGACAGCCGCACGACCTCGGCCGCCGAGTACGTGCGCTCGATGCCCGCCCACCGCGGGTCGGACGCCCACCGCGCGGCCAGCGCCGCCGCCTGCTGCTCCTGCTGCTGCCGGACCGACTGAGTCATGGGTCTGCTCCCCAGGGGTGCTCGTTGCGAAGGTTGTGAGGTGTCTCACCGCAAGGGCGAGTGGGCGGCCGGACGGTGCCGGGCGGCGGCGGAACGCCGCAGGACGTGGACGCCCGGACAGCCTGCCCGGCCGCGACCGACCTGGTGTTTCGCCGCTGTCCTGCGCACCTCCCGGCCGCACCACCGACTCTGGCACCCCGCGAAGCCGCCGTCACCGATGGACCACTGCCAACTTCTGCGAACGGTCCCCGGCAAATCTGCGAAGGTTGCGACGACTTGGCGCCTCGCGGTGCGGCTAGGCTTCCCGCACCGGATCGGCCGACGCCCGGTGAGGGGAGAGCGACACGATGGGAAAGGCCTTCGCCGGCGCCCGGCTGCGCCGCCTGCGCGAGGAGCGCGGACTCAGCCAGGCCGCCCTCGCCCGGCTGATCGACCTCTCACCCAGCTACCTCAACCAGCTGGAGCACGACGCCCGCCCGCTCACCGTGCCCGTCCTGCTGCGCCTCACCGAGGCCTTCGGCGTCGAGGCCGGGTACTTCGCCCCGCCCGACAGCGCCCGGCTCACCGCCGAACTGCGCGACGCGCTCGGCGAGGAGCTCGCGGCCGGGCGGGTCACCGCCGGGGACCTCGACGAGGTGGCCGCCCGCCTGCCCGCCGTGGCGCGGCTGCTCATGGACCTCGGCCGCAGCCGACGGGCGGTCGCCGAGCAGCTCGCCGTCCTCGCCGGGGACCGCGGCCCGGCGCCCGACACCCTCACCCCGCACGAACAGGTCCGCGAGTTCTTCTACCGCCGCCAGAACTACCTCCACGAACTCGACACCGCAGCCGAGGAGTTGGCCGCAGCCATCGGCCTGCGGCGCGGCGAGGTCAGGGCGGTGCTGGCCGGCCGGCTCGCCTCCGGCCACGGCGTACGGACCGTCGCCGGAGGCGAGCACCTGCACCGGTACGACCCGCGCAGTAAGGTCCTGAGCCTGTCGGACCGGCTGCGCCCGGGCCAGCAGGCCTTCCGGATGGCCACCCAACTCGCCTACCTGGAACACGATCCGCTGCTGTCCGAACTCGCGGCCCAGGACAGCCCGGAAGGCTCCACCGCCTGGTCGCTCACCCGGATCGGCCTGGCCAACTACTTCGCCGCCGCCCTCGTGCTGCCGTACGCCGCCTTCCACGCCGAGGCCGAATCGGCGCGCTACGACATCGAGCACCTCGCCGACCACTTCGGCGTCGGCTACGAGACGGTCTGCCACCGGCTCAGCACCCTCCAACGGCCCCGGCTGCGCGGCGTACCGTTCTCCTTCGTCCGGGTCGACCGGGCCGGCAACGTCTCCAAGCGCCAGTCCGCGACCGACTTCCACTTCTCCCGCACCGGCGGCACCTGCCCGCTGTGGAACGTCTACGAATCCTTCGCCGCCCCCGGCCGGGTCCACGTCCAGGTCGCCGCCATGCCCGACGGCCGGCGCTACCTCTGGACCGCCCGCGCCGTCACCCGCTCACCCGGCGGCTGGGGCCGCCCCGGCAAGACCTTCGCCATCGGCCTCGGCTGCGAACTCCGCCACGCCGCAAGGCTCGTGTACTCGGCGGGGCTGGACCTCGGCGACGAGACGGCCGCCACCCCGATCGGGCTCGGCTGCAAGGTGTGCGAACGCCCGGCGTGCCCCCAGCGCGCCGCACCCGCCATCGGCCGGCCGCTCGCGCTCGACGAGCACACCAGCACCTTCATCCCGTACCCCGCGCTGCCCGACCCCCGGAACTGAAGGCCGCCACCCGGCGTACCGGCACCTCCGTCCGAGCCCGACGCCCGGCGGTTCGCGCTCGGCGGGCTTCGCACGGGCACCGCCCGACCCGCTCCGGGAATCATGCAGGTGCTCGGAACTTCCCCGACGTCCGGTCCGACTTCTGTGCCGGGCGCCGTCGCCGACAGCGTCCGGCAGAGCACACTCCTTCACCCCAGGAGCGCGAGCATGTGCGGGATCACCGGCTGGGTGTCCTTCCACCAGGACATCGGCCAGTCCTTCCACCAGGACACCGGCCACGGCGCCGCCTCCGTCATCCAGGCCATGACCGACACCATGGCCCTGCGTGGACCCGACGCCGGCGGGGTCTGGCTCGGCCGCCACGCCGCGCTCGGCCACCGCCGCCTCGCCGTCATCGACATCGAGGGCGGCACCCAGCCCATGCCCGACCGCCCCGAACACCCGCAGGTGGTGCTCACCTACAGCGGCGAGGTCTACAACCACCACCGGCTGAGATCCGAACTCGCCGCCAAGGGCCACCGGTTCGAGACCCGGAGCGACACCGAGGTGGTCCTGCGCGCCTACCAGGAGTGGGGAGACGCCCTGGTCGACCACCTGGAGGGCATGTACGCCTTCGCCGTCTGGGACGACCGCGAGCAGCGCCTGCTGCTGGTCCGCGACCGGCTCGGGGTCAAGCCGCTGTTCTGGGCCGGGACCGACGGCGGCCTCGTCTTCGGCTCCGAGCCCAAGGCCCTGTTCGCCCACCCCGAGGTGACCCCCACCGTGGACGCCGACGGCCTGCGCGAGGCCTACAGCCTGCTGTTCAACACCGGCCCCACCGTCTGGGCCGGCGTCCGCGAGGTGCACCCCGGCAGCCTGCTCGTCCTCGACCGCGACGGCATCCGCGAACGGCGCTACTGGGAGCTGACCGCCCGCCCGCACACCGACGACCCGCAGACCACCACCGAGCTGATCGGCGGCCTGGTCGACCGCGCCGCCCGTACCCAGCTGGAGGCCGACGTCCCGCTGTGCAGCCTGCTCTCGGGCGGCCTCGACTCCACCGTCGTCACCGCCCTGATCGCCGACGAACTCCGGCTCCGCGAAGGGCCGCAGGCCACGCTGCGCTCCTACGCCGTCGACTACAGCGACCAGGCCGAACGGTTCACCGGCGACGTGCTGCGCACCGGCCACGACACCCCGTTCGCCGCCGAGGCCGGCGCGTTCATCGGCACCGAGCACTCCACCGTCGTCCTCGACCCCCGTGCCCTGCTCGACCCGGACAACCGGCGCGCCGTGGTCGTCGCCCGGGACTCGCCGATCGGCGTCGGCGACATGGACACCTCGCTCTACCTGCTGTTCGGGGAGATCCGCAAGCACTCCACCGTCGCCCTCTCCGGCGAGGCCGCCGACGAGGTCTTCGGAGGCTACCCGTGGTTCCACAACCCGAAGGCGCTCGCCGCTCGCGCCTTCCCCTGGCTCCTGGTCACCGGGGACCAGGCCGCCATGCCCCTCCACCCCGACCTCGCCGCCCAGCTGCGCATCCCCGAGTTCCGCGCCGACACCTACCGCACCGCCGTGGCCGCCGTCCCCCGCCTCGACTCCGAGAGCGCCGCCGAACACCGCCTGCGCGAGATGCAGCACCTCTCGCTCACCCGCTGGCTGCGCCAACTCCTGCACCGCAAGGACCGCCTCTCCATGGCCCAGGGCCTGGAGGTGCGCGTGCCCTACTGCGACCACCGCCTCGTCGAGTACGCCTTCAACACCCCTTGGGCGATGAAGAACCACGACGGCCGGGAGAAGAGCCTGCTGCGCGACCTCGGCCGGGGCATCGCGCCCGACTCGGTGCTGTGGCGGCCGAAGAACCACTACCCGGCCACCCACCACCCCGACTACAACGCAGGCCTGCAGCGGCTGGCCCGCGAGGCGCTGGACGCACCGCACGTACGGGACATCGCCGACGAGACGGTCGTCGGGGCCGCCCTCGACACGCCTGCCGGGCAGTTGCCGTGGGGCCACCGGCTCCGCCTGGAGCGGGTCGTCGACCTCGCGCTGTGGCTCGACCACCACCGCCCCGCCCTGGCCCTCTGACCTCGCCGCCTCACCGCGCCGCCGTCTCACCCGGGTCCGGCCGTGGGCGGGTGCCGGTGGTGGCGCCGCCGCCGGGCCTCCCCGTCTCCCGGCCGGAGCCGGGCCGGGGAGGCCGGGTGGCGTCAGCGCTGGGCGGTCAGGGGCGCGTAGGCGTCGGGGCGGCGGGTGGCGTTGAAGGGGAAGAGTTCGAGCCAGTCGTGGCGCTGGTCGAGGTCGAGGTCGGCGACCAGGACGGCGGCCTCGTCGCGCGGTGCCCGGGCGAGTACGCGGCCGTACGGGTCGACGATGAACGAGCTGCCGTAGAAGGTGAGTTCGCCTTCGGTGCCGATGCGGTTGGGGACGACCATGAAGGTGGCGTTGGCGATGGCGTTGCCGGTGATGACCTGCTGCCACAGCGGCTGGGTGTCGAAGCCGGGGTGGCCCGGCTCGGAGCCGATGGCGGTCGGGTAGACGAGGACGTCGGCGCCGGCGAGGGAGTAGGCGCGGGCGAGCTCGGGGAACCACTGGTCCCAGCAGGTCGGCAGGCCGACAGCGGCGTCGCCCACCTCGGCGAGGGGGAAGGCGTCCTCGCCGGCCGGGCCCTGGCGGAACCAGGTGTCCTCGTAGTAGCCCTCGGTCACGGGGATGTGCAGCTTGCGGGTGCGCTGCACCAGGGTGCCGTCGGGGGCGACGAGGATCGCGGTGTTGTAGCCGAGGCCGTCGGGGCCGTCCGGCCCGTCGGCCTTCTCGAAGAGCGAGGCGTGCACGTGGAGGCCGTGCTCGCGGGCGGCGGCCGCGGCGAACGTGAAGGTCGGGCCGGTGCGCAGGTCCTCGGGCTCGACGGCCTGCGGGTGGTCGGCCTGGCGCAGCACGGCGAAGTACGGGGAGAGCGTGAGCTCCTGGAGGGCGACGAGGGCGGCGCCCTGTTCGGCGGCGAGCCGGATCCCCTCCAGCAGGCCGGCCCGGTGCTGCTCGGGGTCCGCGTGCCAGCGCTGCTGGACGAGGGCGACCCGCAGGGCTGCGCGCCGGGGTGCGCGGGTGCGGGCCGGGGACGCGGGCGGGTTCAGGGCGGTGATCAGGCGCATGGCGGGTCCTCGGGTCGTCTCGGGTGATGGTGTCGGGAGCAGCGGCCGAAGCCGTGCCGGAACGTTCCGGCACGGGTGACCCTAAGCTGTGCCGGAACGTTCCGGCAAGGGGGTTCGAGCGGCACCGCAGGCGCCCGGACGACGGGTGGCTCCCGGTACTGCGTCTAGACTTCCGGGCTGTGACCAGCCGATCCGTGACCCTGTTCGACGTGGCCCGGGCGGCCGGGGTGTCCAAGAGCACCGCCTCCGACGCCCTCCTCGGATCCGGCCGGGTGGCCGAGGCGACGCGCGAACGCGTCCAGGCCGCGGCCCGAGAGCTCGGCTACCGGCCGAACTCGGCGGCGCGCAGCCTGCGCCGCTCCAGCACCGGGGCGGTGGGCCTGTACCTGCCTCGCACGGCGACCCGCCTCGACTACTACATGAAACTGGCGTTCGGCGCCGTCGAGCGGGCCCGCGAGGACGGCCTCGACGTGGTGCTGCTGGCCCCCGGGAAGGCGGCGGAGGGCGGGCTGGCCGCCCGGGTCGACGGACTGATGGTCATCGATCCCGAGGTCGACGACCCGGCCGTGCCCGGCCTGTTGGCCGCCGGCGTACCCGTGGTCACCGGGGAGCGCTACCTCGGCGGCGGGGCCGCGCCCAGCGGGTCGGTGGTGTGCGACAACGCCACCTCGCTCGCCGCCCTGCTGGACCACCTCGCGCAGCGCGGGGCACGCCGCCCGGCGCTGCTGGCCCCTGGCCCGGGATCCGACTGGGCGGCCGCCCTGCGGGCCGCCGCCGCCGACTGGACCGGGCGCCACGGCGTCGAGGTCGCCGTGCGGACGGTCCCGTTCGCGGCCACGCCGACCGAGGCCGAGGCCGCCACCACGGACCTGCTCGCCGGCACCCCGGGCCTGGACGCCGTGGTCTGCGCCCCCGACGGCGCGGTGCCCGGCGTGCTGGCCGCCGTGGCCCGGGCAGGCCTGCGGGCCGGATCCGAGGTACTGGTGGCCGCCTGCGTCGACGGCGCCGCGGCACGCGGGTCGAGCCCGCAGGTGACGGCGGTGGACCTGCGCGCGGCGGAGTACGGCCGCGAATGCGCCGCCCTGCTCAGCGACCTGCTGTCGGGCGCGGCGGACCCGGGCGTGGTACGCACCCACGCCTGGGAGCTCCACGTCCGTTCATCCACCGCCGGGCGCGGCTGACACCGACCCCGAACGGACACCGGCCGCGGCCCCGGACGACGACCGGCCACCCGCACGGTTTCACTCCCGGGCCCGGGCCCGGGCCCGGACAGGGGCCGGTGCCGGACCGCCAACCGCCCGCAGCCAACTGCGCGCCGCGCGCGCCGAAGTCAGGTGGACCAGCGTCAGTTCGGGGTGGGCCGCGAGCCGGTCCAGCGTGCGCCGGCGGTGGGCGGAGTGCCTGGCCCAGGCCCAGCGGATCGGGTGTTCCGGGTCCAGCCAGTCGCGGAAGCGCTCGCGGTTGCCGTTCCAGAGTTCGCGGCGGCTGAGCGCGCGGGCGAACGAGCGGCGCAGGACGCGGTACATGACGGTGGCCCGGGGCAGGTCGAGCCAGACGTAGGTGTCGGCCCGAGCAGTCAGCAGGTCACCGAGCAGCCGGGTGTACTGGTCCTCGACGACCCAGCGCGAGGTGCTCGCGAACGCCTCGACGTCGGAGCGGAACTCCGGGCGCGGAGTCCAGTTCGGGCCGTGGTGCAGGGCGTCCAGCTCGTACCGCGGCAGACCGAGCCGCTCGGCCAGCCGCCCGGCCATCGTCGTCTTGCCGGCCCCTGAGATCCCCGCGATCAGCACCCGTTCCACGACCGCCACCTTAGCGAGACGGTGGCCCTGGAGGACGGCCGCCCTCGTCTCCGGGCCGAGGGCGAAATACGTTCGTTCGGGTGGATTGGTGCCGACGACGACAGGTGGGGCGCGGTCCGGCCGCCATGATGCCGTCACGGAACGACCACCCGTAGGGAGCGCCTCACCATGACGACGCAAGGCCAGGCCACCACCGAGACCGGCGACGAACCACTGGACCTGGCCGACCAGGAGCTGGTCCGCGATCCGTTCACCTCCTACGCGCACATCCGCGAACGCGAGCACCTGGTGCGGGGCCGGGTACGAGGCGTCGACCCCATGTGGGTGGCCACCCGCCACGACGACATCCGCACGATCATGAGCGATCCGGACTTCACCATCGACGCCGCGACCGTCCCCGGCGCGAAGGTGGCCCACCGCACCGAACAGACCTGGCAGGCCCGCGGCATGTACGCGGGCCACGAGAAGTACCTGCGCGCCGGGATCTTCGACTCGGACGGCTCCGACCACCGCCGTCTGCGCGGCCTGGTCGCCGCCGCGTTCTCCCCGCGCCGCGTGGCCGCGCTGCGCCCCCGGATCGAAGCCATCGCCGCCGACCTGCTCGACCGCCTGCCGGACCACGCCGAGGACGGCGTCGTCGACCTGATCGAACACTTCGCCCGACCGCT
The DNA here is from genome assembly GCF_042732075.1 of Kitasatospora sp. NPDC059812. Taxonomy (NCBI): domain Bacteria; kingdom Bacillati; phylum Actinomycetota; class Actinomycetes; order Kitasatosporales; family Streptomycetaceae; genus Kitasatospora; species Kitasatospora sp. NPDC059812. Next base: position 50,286 of record NZ_JBHWIO010000053.1, on the reverse strand, counting down.
GCCCATCACCGTCATCTGCGAACTCATCGCCGTCCCCGAAGCCGACCGCGACCGCTGGCGGAGCCGCAGCGCCACCCTGGCCGCCGGCACCTGCGGCGAGGAACTGGGCGACGCGCTCGCCGGCATGGTCGCCGACGCCCACCTCCTCATCGGCCTCCACACCGCCGACCCCGGCGACGACCTCATCTCCGAACTGCTCGCGCCCCACCACGACGACCGCCTGAGCACCGACGAGCTCGTCTCACTCATCACCAACCTGGTCGTCGCCGGGCACATCACCACCGTCAACCTCATCGCCAACAGCACCGAAGCGCTCCTCGCCCACCCCGACCAGCTCGCCCTGCTGCGCGCGGACCCCGCCCTCATGCCGCACGCCGTCGACGAACTCATGCGCTACTGCGGGCCCGTCGTGCGCGCGCTGCCCCGTTACGCCACCCGCGACACCACCGTCGGCGCCACCCCGGTGTGCGCCGGAGAAGCCGTCCTCCCGATCGTGTCCGCGGCCAACCGCGACCCTGCAGCCTTCGCCGACCCCGACCGCCTCGACCTCGGCCGCACCCGCCACAGCAAGGAGCCCCACCTCGGCTTCGGGCACGGCGCACACCGCTGCCTGGGCGCGCACCTCGCCCAGGAGGAGACCGCCGTCGCCCTGGCCGCCCTGTTCAGCCGGGTACCCGACCTGCAACTCGCCGTCGACCCGGAGCACCTGCAACGAGGCACCAACCCGCTCAACTGGCACCTGAAGACCCTCCCCGTACGCCTCCAACCCCCGAGCCACACGCCGCTGGTCTAGGGGATCTCTTTCGGATCGCGCCGGTCGTGCGACCTCGCTGACCGGCGACTTCTCAGCTGTCCTCCCGAACGGTGCGGTAACCCAGCGCGCGGGCCAACGCGGCGACGGTGTCGAAGTTCGCGGTGGGCGAGAGCGCGGAAACCGTCCGGCGACCGAGCGGGGCGGCTGCCAGCACGGCCGCCACCGCCTCCCGGTCGACGGACCGCTCGTGGTAGTCCTCGGCGTAGCCCACGAACGCCTCCGTACCGTCGGCGGCGGTGAGCAGGTCGAACAGCCAGTCGGCGCCGTCCGTCTCGCCGTCGGCGAACTCGACCGGCCCGCACCGCCAGTCGGCGCCGCCCGTCTCGCGCCAGGCGCACACGGTCGCGTCGAAGAAGCCTTCGAGCTGGAACTCCGGCGCCTGCGCGTAGTGCGCGAGCGAGCCGGGCAGGCCGTCGAGCAGGCCGGGCCAGTGCGCGCGGTCCTCCTCCCGCCACGGGGTGGCGTCGCTCTCGTGGTCGAATCCGTAGAGGAACACCCCGGCCGGGTCGAAGACGATCGCGTACTGGTCACCGGAACCGTTGTCCATGCACGCCAGATCGACGCCCGGACGCCACCCGGCCACGTACGAGTGGTCGGGTGCGTAGGGGACGGAGACGATCGAGTCCAGCAGCGCCAGCGCCCGGCAGCGGGCGCGCAGCTCGTCGGGCCTGGGCAGGGCGGCCAGCAGGTGGTGAACAGTCATAGCGCACACTCAACAGCACGCCACTGACACTCCCGGTCCGAGTCGGCTACGGCTTGCGGGCCAGTGCGCAGGAGATCAGCTGTTCCCACACCGTCAGAGCGGGCCTGTCCACGCCGTTTCCGGCGGCGTCGTCGTCCGGCGCGGGGTCCGGCCGCCACAGGGAGCAGGGGACCAGGCCCGGTTCGAGGAGCTCAAGACCGTCGAACAGGCCGGTGATCTCCTCGTCGGTGCGCCACTGGCCCCGGCCGAAGCTGCTCTGCAGCTTCTGCTCCAGGAGCCGGGTCTCCTCGTTCCCGCCGGAGCGGAAGTGGGAGATGTAGACCTGGCTGTCCGACGGCACCCGGTCCACCCACCAGCGCGCGAGCTCGGCGGGGCGTTCGGCATCGGTGAGGTGGTGCAGTACGGCGCTGAAGACGACGCCCACCGGCTCGTCGAAGTCGACCAACTCCTGTAGGCCGGGGTCGTGGTAGAGCTCCTCCGGCTCGCGCAGGTCCGCCCGGATCGCGGTGGTGCGGTCGTCGGCGGTCAGCAGGGCCCGGCTGTGGGCGACCACGACCGGGTCGTGGTCGACGTAGACGACGCGCGCGTCCGCACGGTGCCGCTGGGCGACCTGGTGCACGTTGTCGGCGGTGGGCAGGCCGCTGCCCATGTCGACGAACTGGGAGATGCCGTCACGGGCCATGGCCGCCACGGCGCGAACGAGGGCCCCGCGATTGGCGAAGGCCACCGCCTGCGAACCGGGCAGGTCCTTGATGAAGAAGTCGCCGATCTCGCGGTCGACGGCGTAGTTGTCCTTGCCGCCGAGCAGATAGTCGTAGACCCGGGCGATGCTCGGCTTCGACTGATCATCCTCTGAGCTGCGATCGGTCACGGCAACAGACTCATAATCCCTTGGTCGTGGGTTCGAGTCCCACCCGCCCCGCACTCGGTCAGCGCGGCTGTCCTTCACACAGGTCCCTGTGGCCTGTGAAACGTCCTCATTGTGCGATCGGAAATCTAGGGCACTGGGTGCGCCCGGACCGGGCTGCCCCGCCAAAGTTCACCCGGATGGGAACGCGGAAGCCGGTGGCTGGAGGACAACGCCTCTTGGTACGGGCTCGCCACCCCGCTGTCCGCGTCGCTCCCGCAGCGCGGCGACCTGGTGACCCTCATCGCCGCGAACAACCCGACGGCTGGCACGGTCGGCCGGACCTGGCAGGCCCTCGACCCGGGTGAGGCCGGCACCGTGGAAGTCGCGCGGATCGCCCGCCTCGACGAGGTCGCTCTGCCCTGACCGGAGCAGGTGCGGTCTCCGGTTCTGGTGGGGCCGGTTCACAGAACGGCCCCACCGGACTTTGTCGTGGTGTCGGCTACCCGAGGCTCTCTGCGACGCGGATGAGTTCCTCGTCCGAGAGTCGTGGGGGGCCGCCGGTGGTGACGGCGAAGGTGTAGGTCCCGTCAGACCATGTCAGCGACCGGGGTCCGCTATGAGAATCCGGTTGTGTGATGGTCGCGGGGTGGCCCTTGACGCTGGTGGCCCGGCCGGCTGGTGGCGTGCTGTTCCGGAGAGTCTGGCTGATGATCAGGGACCCCGCTTCGGGCCCCGTTCCCAGCCGGTACCCGCTTGCCCAGGCGGGGGTGTCGGTCGGGAGCGGGTCCAGGCCGGGCAACTGGACCATCCTGCCTGCGGGGTAGGGGTAGTAGTTCTCCGGCAGGAACGCGGGCCGGAGAAGGTTGCGCTCGTCGAAGTGGATGACGGGCTTGCCTGCGGGGTCGTTCAGCGCCCTGGTCCCGAGCGGTTTGTTCAGGTGGGTTGTGATCTGTCCGATGCCACCTGGGTCGCAGGACCCCGGGGCGACAGTGTGCCGCAGGGAGACCTTTACTGTCTCGGCGGTCTCGCGGGCCAAGAGCTCGGGTTGCTTCTCACAACTCCAGCCGATGCTGAGTGTCAGGGTCTGGCTGTCGGAGCTGAGCAGCAGCAGCTGGCCGGTCACGGGGCCTTCATGGACCTTGGTTTCCGGGCCCCGGTTCACCCATGCGTTGATCGCGAAGCCGCCACCGAGAATGGCTATGGCAGTCACGGCGGTCAAGCGATTCCGTCGTCCGCGCTTTGATATCTGACGGACGGTACCTTGCGTCACGAGCCCTCCCCGGCGGTCGCGGCCATGCTTGCGGCATAGCGTGCGCGAAGTCAAGCGAGATGGGAAGCGGAACTTACTGGGCAAATCGTTCAAAGATGCGCCGTTCGATTGCCAAGAAATGGCAAAGCCCTGACGGTTGTGCCCGGAAAGGTCTTGCAAGGACGCTTCTGGGGCTTTTATTTGCGGTGTGCGGGGCGTTGGCTTGGCGTTACCGTGATGGGTGCAACATGGCCCACGAAGGCTCTGATTGAATCCAATTCGGGGGGAACCGAATGGCTCAAAAAAGCAGCTCCGGTCGGAAGTGGATAATTCTAGCCACTGCCCTACTGGCGTCGGTGTCCGCAATTGCTCCGGCTATCGCCATATCGGAGGATGGCGCCCTCACCGCACCGTCGGCTCAACCAGGCAACGCACCCAAGAAGAAGTTGCCGGCCGGCGCCACCGGTGCAGCTGCGCTGCTGGGGGCCGCCAAGCCGGAGGTCATCGAGCTCATGAAGAAACAGGAGGTCCTAGACAAGGTCGTCGACCGTATCACCGGAGGGCAAGAGGAACAGAACCGGGATCGGATCCCGGGATTTTCCGAAGTCGAGGTCGACCCAGGGGTCAATCGCATCACCTTGCACTGGAAGGGGGAGCTTCCGGACACAGTTCACGGTGTGCTCCAAGACCTTCCGAAGGACGTGAGCGTGCAGGTCGTACCTGCCAAGTACTCCAAGGCGGAGCTGCATGCAGCCCGTGAGAAACTGCTGTCGAACGCCAAGCCGATCCCCATCGCGGCGAAGAGACCAAGCCACATCAACAGTATCGGGCCGTCGCTTGACGGAAGCGGCCTCGACCTCGGCTACGAGACGGACGACGAGCGGGCCCCCGAGATGTGGGCAGTCCTTCCGCCGCTTCCCGCCGAAGAGCTGACGCCGCAGGTGGAGGCCATCGCATCTGCCATCGCCGGTGTGGAAGTCCACGCCCGCCACCAGGCGATGGTTGTGGACCTGACGCGAGGAGAAGACTCCGAACCTTGGTACGGCGGCGCCGGCATTCATCAGCCCGCGGGTGGGACGATCTGCTCCACTGGCTTCGGGGTATACAAGCCCTCGGCTCAGGGCAAGAACTTTGTCACCACTGCCTGGCACTGCGGCGCAGGCTCGTACGAGACCTGGTACAGCCATCAGTACATGGGATACGCCAACGAGGGTGACGGAAACGCCGCCGATGACACGATCGGTATCGTCCCGCGCGACAGCCAGCACTCGGGCGGATACGTCTATGGCGGCCCGTGGAACGAGAGCAGCGGTTATGCCCTTCAGGTCTCCGGTTCCGGCGGCAACAACGTAGGGGACTACGTCTGCCACTCCGCCGCCAACTCGGGGGCGCACTGCGGTCTTCGCGTTCTGCAGGTCGATCGGCAGATTCAAGGGCCTAACAAAGTCTGGCGCAAGTTCGCTGACCAGGTCGTTCAGACGGACCCGAACGACATTGCCGCCGCCAACGGAGACAGCGGCGGACCTGTCGTCACGGAACTTGGCGGAGGCAAGCTCCAGGCCCGCGGAACCATCACGTCGCTTGAGAAGGAGACCAACTGCGGCGGCCGAGCGACCTCTGACGGTGGAACTCGAACGCCGTGGTGCTTCAACGGCATGTGGTACGTCCCCATTTCCCAGACGCTCGCCGACATGGGGTGGGTCCTGAGGACAGACAACCCGTGAGAACAAACCGCTCCTGAAGCGGTACCCCGGTGCCGCGAGCTCTCCGGTGACGGGTTGCAACAGCAAGGTGCGGGGGCGAGACCAAGGTCTCGCCCCCGCACCTTGCTGCGGTGGCGGACCTGTGGCGCGGATCCCAGGTCATTCGCGGCTCCTACGCTCGTGACCATGACCTCCGCCAACCCCTTGAGCAGCGGCATGTCCGCATCCTGGCGGCTCGACCGCTCACCTAGAGATCGACGACCACGACATTGCTGGCCAGGTTCGTTCGTACGAGCTGCGGCACACCGTCGGAAGGCTCCCCGAATTCCAGCTGCTGCTGCGCCCGACCGCCAACCCGGAGTGGGAGGGCACCGCCCGCGTCTCGGTCGGCGAGGACCCGGGCCCGGTCGCCGCCGCGTTCCTGGCCGTCCTCGACCCCGCCGAGAGCGAGCGCGCGGTCCTGACCCGGCACGACCTCCTCTGACGCCGAGCTGGCTCATCGGGGTCTGGGTGCGCCGGCAGGCCGGCGCCTGAGCCGGGGCGCCGGGCGTTCGTGCGTTTGGGGGGGCACAGCGCGTGGCGTGTCCTGGAAGCGCCTTGACCGTGCGTCTTACTGGGGAGCGGCTGCTGGGACCGGCGGCCTCTGGACCGCCGCCCCCTGCAGAGGAGAGCACAGTGGCGCAGAGCAAGGCAGCCCTCGATCTCATTCCTTCGTGGAGCCGCGTTCCGAGGGTTGACGTCGTCCCGGACCGGGATCCGGAGGCGGTGCGGGATCCGGAGGCGGTGGGGCTGCCGGTGGTCCAAGGGGCGGTGGCGGTGCCGGCGTGGATCGGGCTGGGCCCGGGGGCCGTGGAGGCCGCCGGCATGACGGGGGCGGCGGGCCGGGTGCTGCTGGTGCCCCGGGAGGACGGGCCGGACGTCGTGCTCTACGGGACGGGGCCGGAGGGTGCGGCAGGTCCCGATGTGCTGAGGGACGCCGGGGCGGCCGTGGCGCTCGCGGTGCCGGGCCGTTCGCGGCTGGCCGTCGTGGTGCCGTCCGGGGCGGGTGCGACGCCGGCGGAGGCGGCGCAGGCGTTGGTGGAGGGGGTGCTGCTGGCCCGTTACGGCTTCGATCCGCTCAAGCGCGAGCCGTCCGGCACGGCGCTGGAGGCCGTCACGGTCGTGGCGGGTTCGGGCTCGGGCTCGGACTCGGACTCGGACTCGCGCGAGGCCGTCGAGAGGGGCGTCGAACGCGGGGTGTGGCTGGCCCGCGCGACGATGCTGGCCCGGGACCTGGCCAGCGCGCCGCCCAGCCTGCTGACCGCGCCGGACCTGGCCGAGGTCGCGGTGCGGCTCGGCGCGCAGTGCGGTCTGAAGGTGGAGGTGTTCGGGCAGCGGGAGCTGGAGGAGTTGGGCTGCGGCGGCCTGCTGGGCGTGAACCGGGGCGGCGTGGACGAAGCCCGCATGATCAAGCTCACCTACCTGCCCTCCGACGCCGGTGACGGGACGCCCCGGCTGGCCCTGGTGGGCAAGGGCATCACGTACGACTCCGGCGGCATCAGCCTCAAGCCCGCCGACGCCGTGCACGCGACGATGAAGAACGACATGTCCGGTGCCGGCGCGATCCTGGCGGCCCTGTGCGTCCTGGCCGGGCTCGGCTGCCGGACGGCCGTGACGGGCTACCTGATGTGCACGGACAACATGCCCTCGGGTTCGGCGCTCAAGCTGGGCGACGTGCTGTGGATGCGCGGCGGCACGAGCGTGGAGGTGGTCAACGCCGACGCGGAGGGCCGCCTGGTCATGGCGGACGCCCTGGTCCTGGCCGGCGAGGAGCCGGGGGACGCGATCGTGGACATCGCCACCTTGACCGGCGCGTGTCTGCGGGCGCTCGGCGCCGAGACAGCGGGCGTGTTCGGCAACGCCCAGCCGCTGGTCGATCAGGTCCTGGACGCCGCCGCCCGCACCGGCGAGCCGGCCTGGCAGCTGCCGCTGTCGCGGCGTTACCGGCCGGAGCTGGACTCGGAGGTGGCGGACCTGAAGAACATGGGCGGCCCCAACGGCGGGGCGATCCATGCCGCGCTGTTCCTGGAGGAGTTCGTCGCCGACCGCCCCTGGGCGCACATCGACATCGCCGGGCCGGCCCAGAACGACAAGCCGAGCGGCTGGCGCACCAAGGGCTGCACCGGCTTCGGCGCGCGCCTGCTCGCCGAGCTCGCGCTGGCCTTCACCCCTCCGTCGACGGCCGCGCGCACCGACTCCACCCGCTCGATCAGTGAGGAGGCCGGCCGGTGAACGCCCTCGCCCACGCCCAGGCCGACGGCCCGCAGGACAAGAGCGCCACCGCTTCCGGGAACGGAAAGTCCGGCGGCGGGTCGGGGCGCGTCCTGGACGCCATCGAGAAGATCGGGAACAAGGTCCCGCACCCGGCCATCATCTTCCTGCTGCTGTGCGTCCTGGTGATCGTGCTCTCGGCGATCCTGTCCGCGTTCGACGTCCACGTGACCAGCGAGACGGTCAAGTCCGTTCCCTACCCGGCCACGCAGGTCCACGAGGGCGGCACCGAGTACCCGGGCACCCACCTGCCGCCGGAGTCGGCGTACACCCACCGCTACGAGACCGTCGTCGAGACGACGAAGGTCGAGAGCCTGCTGTCGGGCGACGGCGTCCGGTTCCTGTTCACCTCCGCGGCGCACAACTTCAACGACTTCGGCGTCGTCGCGGTCATCCTCGTCATCATGGTCGGCGTCGGGCTCGCGGAGGAGGCCGGACTGATCGCGGCCCTGATCCGACGCCTGGTCAGGATCTCGCCACCGGAGACCCTCACCGCGATCATCGTCTTCGCCGGCATCCTGTCCAGCATCGCCTCCGACGCCGGATACCTCGTCCTCATCCCGCTGGGAGCGGTCGCCTTCATCAGCGCCGGGCGCCACCCGCTCGCCGGGATCGCCGCGGCCTTCGGCGGGGTCAGCGCGGCCTTCAGCGTCAACCTGCTCATCGCCCCGATCGACGGCATCATGACGGAGATCACCAACCAGGCGATCAGGCTCGTCAACCCCGGCCAGTCCCTCAACCTGACCGCGAACTACTACTTCGCGATCGGCTCCACCCTGTTCCTCACCATCGTCATCACCTTCATCACCGAACGCATCATCGAACCCCGCCTGGGCCCTTGGCAGCCGCAGGACACCGACGCCGTCGCGGACGGCGAGGAGCCCTCGGTCGACGCGGCGGCCGAGGCCCGGGGGCTGCGCTACGCGGGCCTCTCGCTGATCGCGCTCGTGGTGGCCGTCACGCTGCTCGCGTTCATCCCCGGCGCGCCGCTGCGCAACCCGGAAACGGGGAGCCTGTTCGAGGACTCGCCGTTCATGGACGGCCTGATCGTCATCATCATGATCGCGTTCCTGGTGATGGGCCTGGCGTTCGGCGCGGGCGCGAAGACCCTGCGCGGCAGCGCCGCCGCGATGGACGCGATCACCAAGACCTTCGCCGGGCTCGGCGGCCTGATCTTCCTGCTGTTGATCATCGCCCAGTTCATCTCGTACTTCAATTACAGCAACATCGCCACGGTGGTCGCTGTGCAGCTCGCCGACCAGCTGGAGAGCGCGAACATCGGCGCGATCTGGCTCCTGATCGCCTTCATCCTGCTGACCTACGTCATCAACCTGATCATCCCCGGAATCATCCCCAAGTGGGCGATCTTCGCGCCGATCTTCGTGCCCCTGTTCATCCGCCTCGGCGTCGCGCCGCAGACCGTGCTGGCCGCCTACCGGGTCGGCGACTCCCCGACGAACGTCGTCACCCCGCTGATGGTCTACCTGCCGTTCATCGTCCTGCAGTGCCAGAAGTTCAGGAAGCAGGCCGGCGTCGGCACCGTCATCTCCCTGATGATCCCCTACACGGTCGTCGTGGCGGTGGCCTGGCTGCTGTTCTTCGTCGCCTGGTACACCATCGGCATCCCGATGGGGCCGGGCGCACCCGTCAGCCAGTGAACCGGCGCCTGCCCCTCCCACCAGCGGGGTGAGACGGTGAGCGACGCCGTCCTCTGCCTGCTCGTGCTGGCCGTGGTCATCGCCCTGTTCGTGTGGAACCGGTTGCCCGTCGAGCTCGTCGCGCTCGGCTCCGCCCTTCTGCTGCCGGCCGTCGGGCTGCTGCCCGCCGACCGGGTCTTCGCCGGGTTCGGCGATCCGGTGGTCGCCCTCATCGCCGCCCTCTTCGTGGTCAGCACCGCCCTCCAGGCCACGGGCGTCACGACCTGGGCAGGCCGGGCACTGGCGGCGCTCGCCGGCACCGGTGAGCGCCGCCTGCTCGTCCTCACCATGCTCGCGGCCGCCCTGCTCACGGCCCTGATCACGGTCAACGGAGCCGTCGCGGCCCTGCTGCCGATGACCGTGCTGCTCGCCGTCCGCCACCGTCTGCCCGTCTCCAGGCTCGCGATGCCGCTGGCCTTCGCCGCACACGCCGGCTCGCTGCTGCTCCTCATCGGGTCACCCATCAACGTGATCGTCTCCGAGAGCGCGGCAGCGGCCGGTGCCCGGCCCTTCGGGTTCTTCGAGTTCGCGGTGGTGGGACTCCCGGTGCTGGCCGGCACCGTCGCCATCTGCGCCTTCCTCGGGCGGACCCTGCTGCCCGCCCGCACACCCGACGCCCTCCCGGCCGACCTGAGCCGGCACGCCCGCACCCTGATCGACCACTACGCGCTGACCCGCGACTCGGCCGCCCGGCAGGTCCCGCAGGGCTCGGACGCGATCGGCGCGTCGGTCGAGCAGCTTGCCGCCACGGCCCAGGACGGGGTGCTGGTGCTCGGAGCCATGGCCGCCGACGGCCATGACCCACGGGGCACCGGGCCCCTCTCCGCCGGGGACATCGTCATCCTCCGGGGCACCCCGGCCGCCATCGACGGTTTCAGCGACCGCCACCGGCTGGAACCCCTGCCCCCGCCGCTGGACGACCACCTCGCGAGCGTCCTCCTGGACCAGCACACGGGCCTGCTCGAACTCGTCGTCAGCCCGCGTTCCTCCTTCGCGGGCATGACCGCCTTCGCCGGTATGACCGACAGCACCGGCGACCTGGCCGTCCTCGCCGTCCACCGCCAGGACCGACCCGTGGGCCCCCAGCCCCTGACGCTCGCTCCGGGCGACCACCTGCTGCTCCGCGGCCGGTGGGACGAACTCGAGCGGGCCAGCGCCCGCCCCGGTGTGCTGGCCGTCGACCAGCCCTCCGGCATCCGCGGCCAGGCCGCCCCGCCAGGGGGCGCCGCCGTGCGGGCCCTCGCCGTGCTCGGCGGCATGATCGCTCTGCTCGCCTCCGGCGCCACACCGCCGGCCGTCGCCGCGACCCTCGCGGCGCTGCTCCTGGTCGCCCTGGGCGTGGTGCGCGTCGACCAGGCCTACGGCGGCATCTCCTGGACCACCCTGGTCATCGTCGGCGGCATGTTCCCGCTCTCCGAGGCCATGAAATCCTCCGGAGCGGCGGAGGAGGTCGCCCACCTCGTCGTCACCGCGGCCTCCGGCAACGGCCGGCTGCTGCTGCTCGCGGTGTTCGTCCTCACCGCCGTACTGGGCCAGTTCATCAGCAACATGGCGACCGCGCTGATCGTCGCCCCGATCGCCGTCAACGCCGCCCGCGACGCCGGGGTCTCCGTCCTGCCCGTCCTGATGTGCGTCGCGGTCCCCGCCGCGGCGGCCCTGCTCACGCCGGTGGCCACCGCCGCGAACCTCATGGTCATGAGCCCCGGCGGCTACCGGTTCGGTGACTACTGGCGGCTCGGCCTGCCGGTCCTGGTCTGGTACCTCGTCGTCGCCACGACCGTCGTTCCCCTGGTCTGGCCGCTGTGAACGGAGCCGGCCGCCGTGATCGGGCTTGTGGACGGTTACTCGGCCGGGGTGTCGCTCCGGTCTGCGGGCGGCCTCCGGACCAGGCCCGCGGGGTCGACGAAGCGCACCGTCGTCCGGGCCCGGAGGCCGGCGGCGCAGTCGGCCAGCAGCCTGCGGGCGATCGGGCGCACGGCGGTGACGTGGGAGAGGTCGACCGTGACCAGCGGGCGGGGCTGGTCGCGGGCGAGGCGGCGGACGCAGTGGACGATCTCCTCGGCGGCCGCGAAACCGAGGTCGCCCAGCAGCTCCAGGTGGTGCGCGCCGTGGTCGGTGCGCACCGCCTGGAGCGGTGAGCGGGCACGCTCGGTGTGCCGCAGGACGTGCAGGCCCAGCTCGGCGGACAGCTCGCGCAGGACGGCGCTCGCGCGGACGCTGTTGCCCTGAGGGTCCAGCGGGGGGCTGAACACGCCGACGCCGAACTGGCCGGGGCTCACGGCGCAGACCCCTCCGCCGACGCCGCTCTTGGCCGGCAGGCCCACCCTCAGCATCCATTCGCCGCTGTGGTCGTACATGCCGCAGGTGGCCATGACCGACAGCGTGGCGCCCGCCGCGTCGGCGTCCACGACGCGGCGCCCGGTCACCGGGTTGCGCCCGCCGTTGGCCAGCGTGGCGCCCATGACGGCCAGGTCGACGGCGGTGACCTCGATCGCGCACTGGCGGAAGTACACGTCGCAGGCCTGCTGGGCCGGGCGCTCCAGCACGCCCTGGGAGAGCGTGAGGTAGGCCAGCGCCCGGTTGCGGTCCCCGGTGGCGGCCTCGGACCGGTAGACGTCCTCGTCGACCGTCAGCCGGCGGCCGGCGAAGCCCGACAGGGTGTCGCGGATCCGTTCGAACGCGGCCTCGCCGTCGCCGCCGATCAGCGCGGTCGTCACGATCGCCCCGGCGTTGATCAGCGGGTTCGCCGGGCGCCCGGTGCCCGCCTCCAGGCTGATCGCGTTGAACGGCTCCCCGCTCGGCTCGAACCCGACCCTCCTGGCCACCTCCGCCAGGCCCAGCTCCGACAGCGCCAGCGAGTACACGAACGGCTTCGAGACCGACTGGATGGTGAAGGCGGCCGCCGCGTCACCGGCCTGGTAGGCGTGGCCCTGGACGCTGACCATGGCGAGGCCGAAGGCGTGCGGGTCGGCGCGGGCGAGTTCGGGGATGTAGCGGGCGACGTCACCGGCGGTATCGGCGCGGTGCCGTTCGACGAGTTCGGCGAGCACCACCGTCACGGGCTCCATCAGCGCACCACGGCGGCGCGGCGCGCGGGCCCGGTCGGGCCCTGCCCCCGTGCGGGGGCCGCCCGGCGGAGCGGATTCACGAGGTGAGGAGGCGTTGCTTGGCCGCCGTGAACTCGTCGTCGGTCAGCATCCCGCTCTGCCGCAGTTCGACGAGGCGTTCGAGCTGGGCGAGCGTCTGGTCGTTCGGCGCGGCGGCCGGTGCGGCCGGTGCGGCCTGAGGCGCGGGCGCTGGTGGAGGCTCCGGCGGTGGCGCGGTGGCCTGCTGGTGCCGGGCGGCGACCCTGCTCGACACGGACGTGGCGGTCCCGGCGATGACGGCGGTGCGGGCGGCGGTGCCGATGAGCCCCGGGCGCCCGCCGCGCGACAGACGGCGGCCGATCATGACAGCCTCCTTCTCGGAGTCCGGTTCCCCTTTTGGAGTCCGATCTTTCAGAGTCCGATCGCGGCGAGATCGGCCGCCACCACGGTGTGCGGCACGTGCTCGCGCGTGACGAGGATCCCGTCCGCGTCGTCGAGTGCCCGTAGCAGCGGCGCGGCCCAGCGGTGCTCCCAGACGATGATCGCCGCCGAGCACCCCGCCGGGATCTCGTCACAGATGCTGGCCAGGTCCTCGTCGCTCAGCAGGCCCATGATCTCGCCGTCCAGCTCGGCGAACACGGCCGCTTCGTCGCTGTCCAGGGCATCGAGTTCGAGGACGCGGACCGCGCCCTGCTCGTCCCTCTTGATGAAGGTGAGGTCGAGGATGCGGATGATCCCCTCGGAGGTCAGGCGCTTGAGCTCCGGCAGGATCGCCCCCCGGAACCGGTTGCCCGGGAAGGCCATGACGGCGTACTCGACCGGCCCGACGTCCATGGCGTCACGCCCCTTCCGCATCGCGTCCCCGCCCCTGCCTTCATCCTCCGTCGAGCCCGGCGCCGCCGCGACCGCGCGGACGGCTCACCCGTACTGATGACGTACTGAGGGCGCGCTGTTGACGAGTGGAACCGGATCGCCGGGGGTTGCACCACCGCCCCCGGCGATCCGCCGCACCGCCGGGACCTGCGGAAAGCCGCCGCGGACGGGTGAGCGCAGGCGGCCCGCCGAGGCGTGTGCGAGGAGCGGAAACGGGCGCCCGGCCGCGACGGGGAGCGGTACCGTCGGGCGGGTGACCCGACCGGCCGAAGAACCCTGCGACCGGACCTGCCGCGCACCCGCCGCGGCCGTGTGAGGAGGAGTCCTGTGTCATCGCCTTGTGACCCCCGATACGCCGCCGTCGGCGATGTGAGCACCGCGCTCATGATGATCGACTCCCGGCTCAAGGCCGTCTACGACGGTAAGACCGGGACGGACCCCGAACAGCAGCGGCTGGTCGACGAGTTCGCCGCATCCGTGGGCCCCGACGAGTTCAACGCGCTGCTGGACGGCGCGTGCACGCTCATCTACCTCTTCATGAACTGGCTGCGGTCGGCCTGCGAGGAGCACGACAAGGACGTCATCGAGCACGTGGTGCCCACCCTCGTGGCCACGATGCGCATGATGCCCAGGACCTTCCGCCCCGAGGTCATCCCCACCATGGCCGGCCTGGTGATCGCCGCGGGCAGCGGTCTGAGCCCCAACCTGTGGCGCGCGCAGTACGGACCATGGACCGGCGCCGAGATGAACCCCCTGGAAGCCACGGCCACCCTGCTCGCGGAGCACGTCAACCGGGTCTCCGGCGACGACCACGACTTCGCGACCCGCCTGATCACCGACGCCCTGTCCAAGCTGGACCAGGGCTGAGGCGCGGCGCACTGCGCCACCGTGTGCCCTCGACCACGGGGTCGAGGGCCGGTCAGCCGGTGATCGCGGAGAGCCGCCGTCGCGGTGTCACGACTGCTCGCCCGCCCGCAGTTCGGTGGCGATCTGGCGCCGGCCGGTGACCAGCGTCTCCAGCACCACCCCGAGGCCGACCAGCAGGGCCAGGCCCGCGGTGGGCAGCAGCACCGGCATCAGCGCGGGGGTGACGAGCTCCCCGACCCTGGCGCCGACCAGGGTCGAGATGTCGAACGCGCCGCCCAGCAGGGCGACCGCCGCCACCGCGACCAGCCCGCCGCCGACGGCGGCCGCCAGGGTCTGCGGCAGCGCCTCGGCGACGATCAGGGCCAGCCCCTGGCGGGGCCGCAGGCCCATGGTGCGCAGCCGGGCGAGCACGGCCGTGCGGTCGGGCGCGGCCCGGAACAGCGTCAGCAGCACGGCGAGCAGGGCGAACCCGGCGCCGGCGGCACCCGAGTACCAGAACAGCCGCCCGGCGGCGTGCTGCAGCGGGTCGCCGCCGAGCTCGGCGACGGTCTCCCGGCTGCTGTGCACCGTGTATCCCGCGGGCAGGCCGTGGACGGCCTTGCCGACGGCCGCGGCGTCGTCCGCGATCATCTTGGCCAGGCCGGTCGGCTGGACCCCGCCGTTGTCCCGTAGTGCCGTCCTGACCGCTTCGGGGTCGACCTCGCCGACGGCGAACCACTTGTTCACCCGCTTGGCGTCCGGCAGTCGCTCCCAGGCGGGGCCGGCGGGAACGACGACGAACGGCCTGCCCGGGTCGGGCAGGGCGGGGGTGGCGCCGACGGTCCCGGCGACGGAGAGGCGCAGGTCGTTGCCGTTGGGCGTGCGCACCTGGGACGACCCTGCGGCCAGGCGCTCGGCCAGGTCGCGGCTGACCAGCGCGGGCACCGGGGTGTCCCGGCCGCCGGCCGCCCCGGCCAGCTTCGCCGGGTCGAACCCGCCGGCTCCGAGGGTCCGGGCGATTTCGGCGTACGCCGCCGGATCGGTCACCATCACCAGGTAGGCCTCGGTGTAGTGCTGGTCGGCGCCGGCGATGCGGGCTTTGGGCTCGACCCAGGCCGCGGTCGAGGCCCGTACGCCGGGCAGGGCGTCGGCGGCCTTGGTGAACGACTCGGACAGGGTGGCGTAGCCGGGGAGGGAGACGCCGATGTCCCCGCCCGTGGAGATGCGCGCGGCGCGGGTCCGGGCGTGATCGACGGTGTCGAGCACGGTGGCGCCGAAGCCGGTCGTGGTGACGGCGATCACCAGGGCGAGCAGCGGCAGTGCGGAGGGCCGGCGGCGGCCCGAGCTGTCGCGGGCGGCGCGGGCCAGGCCGAGGAAGCCGATCAGGCCGCGGCCCCGGCCGACGAGGGCGGCCAGCCAGCCGACCACCATCGGCTCGATGCGGGCCAGCAGCAGGCCGCCGGTGACGGCGAGCAGGAGCGGGGCGGCCACCAGCAGCGGATCCAGCCCGGAGCCGGTACCGACGCCCCGGCGCCGGACCTCCGCCACGGCCGCGGCGGTGACCGCGAGGACGGCGAGTTCGCCGACCAGTCGGCGTCGGCCGCCGGCCGGCCGCCTGCGTGCCCACAGCAGGGCCGCGCGGGCCGGGAAGGCCAGCAGCGCGATCAGGGCCGCGGCCAGGGCCGCCAGCACCGAGCGGTCCCACCGGGGGGTGGGCAGCAGCACCAGGGCGAGGGCCGTTCCGAGCACGGCGGCCGGCAGAACGGTGACGGCACCCTCGCCGATCAGCCGTCGCAGCACCCCGGCACGGGAGCCGCCGCGGGCCTGGAGCAGCCTGATCTCGGCGGCGCGCCGGTCGGTGGTGAGGGCGGCGGCCAGGAACAGCACCACGGTGGCGACGCCCGCCACGGCGACCGGGCCGATCGTGCTGAGCGGTAGCGAGGCCTGGTAGCGGTCGTTCGCCCGGGTGAGGATCTCGGGAAGGCCCGAGGAGGTGTGCAGGTCGGTACGCCGGGTCGCGTCGGCCAGGGCGGTGGAGTCGCGCCCGGTCAGGAAGGAGCTGAGGATGCCGCGGGTGCGGTCGAGCTGGTCGGCGTGCAGCGAGGCGGCGTCGACGGGCAGCCGCCAGAAGTTCTCGGCGTTCGAACCCCAGCGGGCCAGCGCGGGCAGGCTGTCGCCGTCGACGAATCCGCTGGTCATCCAGTGTTCCTGCTGGGGGTCGGTCCTCAGGCAGGCGCGGGCCGGGCAGCCGAGCTCGTCCCAGAACGGGTCCTGGGGGTCGTTGATCTGGTACAGGCCGACCACCGCGGTGGTCCGCTTGGCGCCCGAACCCTCGGTGCCGTTGTCGATGACGTCACCGAGCTTGATGTGGATGCTCTCGGCGGCCTTCTTGCTGATCACGATCGGCAGCGGACCGCCGGCGGCGGCGGCGGGGGTCGGCCAGGTGCCGTCGGTGAGGGTGGCCCGGGCGGCCAGGTCGTGCAGGTAGAGCAGGCCGAGGACCGGGTCGGTCCTCCTTTCCGCGAACCGGTCGTACTCCGGATTGCCCATGCCGCGGTCGCCCAGGGCGCGGGCGCCGTAGGCCTGGCCCGACTGGGTCAGCGTCAGCTGCCGACCGACCATCTCGGTGAGCTGCTGCTGCACCCGGTCGAGTGCGGCGGCCTTGTCGTCGTCCCGCGTCTTGGACGTGGTCTGCAGGCTGGTCTGGTTGAGGCCCTTCTGACTGACGAAGTCCTGGAGCGCGGTGTCCGCGCCCCGGTCCGCGATGCGGGGGAAGGCCGCCGCCAGGAAGACGGCGACGAATGCCAGGGCCGCCATGAGCAGCGCGGCCAGCGGGTTCGCCCGCAGCCTGGTGCGGACCCAGCGCGCGGGGCGGTGGGGTGTCCCGGGAGCGGTTCCGGGCGCGGGCGAAGGGGTGGGCACGGTGGTGCCGGCCCGGGGGGTCACATCTCCTCCACGTGGCGCAGCCGGGTGGCCACGTCTCGACGGCGGCGTCCGGTGGGGAAGGCCGACAGCAGCGGGGCGGCAGCCGCCAGCGGCCGTCGCCCGCGCGGTCGGCGCCCGTACGGTCGGCGCACGACGAAGCCGAGCATCAGGTTCTCCCCCCGGTCGCGTCCCGGCCCCACCCATTGCTCCGATCCAGGCACATATCGGCCATGGACGGACACCTCGCGGGCATGCCGGTGCAGTGATCACCGACATTCGGTCGCCGGATAGCGGACGATGCTGTCAGATTCGCTCCGGGAACGGAAGGGATTTGCGCGAATCAAGTAAGCAAGGAACAAATGCCATGCACACTTCACAATTCCGGTATCGCCGCACCCCTTTGACCAGGGGAAATTCCTTTCCCGAATTTTCCGCTCGGAATTGTGAACCGGCAAGCCGCTGCATCCGTTGGCCCGGGCCGCCACCGGCCCGGTGGTGGCCGTGGCCGAACCCGTTCCGGAGGAGATTCGATAACGATGTTCTGCCGCATTGTCCGAGAAATCCGGAATTTCAGCCGGAAAGCGCGGTCATTCGAGATCACCGGCCACCACCGGCGGGCGGGGCCTATAAGACGAGGGGGTCCGGATCCTTGGCCGCCGGATGCTCCTCCGGGGCCGTGGTGCTCAGCGCGCGGGCCTCGCGGTCGAGGGCCAGGTGGAGGCCGACGGCCAGCATGGGGATCGCGGCCAGCACGAACGCCCACTGTATGTCCCAGCCGACCAGCAGGCCCATGGCCGCGATGGAGAGCGGTTCCAGCGTGGCCCGGGGCAGTTCCATCACGCTGCTGACCCGGCCCAGCACGTCCGTCGGGGTCCTGGTCTGGATGAACGTCGGCAGCGCGACGTCGCTGGAGTACGCGACGCCGATCCCCAGCAGGGTGAGCACCACCGCCGCGCTCCACACGCTGGGAAGGAAGCCCAGCAGCACGAAGGCGGTCCCCTCGCAGAGCGTCATCCCGATGATGAGCAGTCCCCAGCGGCGCGGCAGCCCGGTGAAGACCGCGCCGATGGTGCCGATCAGCTGCCCCAGCCCCCAGGCGGACAGCAGGACGCCCAGCGCGAGTGAGCCCTGGGGGAAGGTCTTGGCCAGCGCGGGCAGCCCCACGCTGAAGAGGCCGCTGTAGCTGAGGGCCGCCGCGCCGATGAGCAGGAGGACGGTGCGGATCTCCCGGCTGCGTCCGGCGTAGCGGAGCCCTTCGACGATCTCCCGGCGGATCGCCGTGAACGACTTGGCGCCCTCGTCGGCCTCGCCCGCCTGGTCGGAGGACTGGTCGGAAGTCTGGTCGCCCGCCTGGTCGGCCGGTTGTCTGCGGGGTGCGCCGAAGACCGTCAGGGCGGCGAAGAAGAAGGTGAAGGCGTTGAGCAGGATGGTGGTCGACGTCCCCACCGCGGCCACGAGGGCGCCGCCCAGGATCGGCCCCAGCAGTCGGGCCCCCTGCTCTCCGAAGCCGACGAGCGCGTTGCCCCGGGCGAGGTGCTCGGGCGGCAGGAGGGAGGGGATGATGCTGCCGGCGGCCGGCCAGAAGAACGCTTCGGCGACGCCGGTGAGCGCGCCGAGGGCGTAGAGGTGCCACGTGCTCACGTGGTCGGTCAGGGCGATCAGCCCCAGCGTGGCGACGGCGAGCCCCCTGAGCGTGTGGGAGCAGAACATGACGGCGCGCGGGGAGAGCCGGTCGGTCACCGCGCCGCCCACCAGCATCAGCACGCCCCGGGGGACGGCCTGGACGAGCAGGATCGTGGCCAGCGTGGTCGTCGATCCGGTCTCGTTCAGGATCAGCCAGATGAAGGCGACCTCGAAGCTGTAGTCCCCCACCAGGGAGACGGTCTCGCCCAGCCACACCCGCCGGAAGGGCCGGTGTTTCAGTGGCTGTCGCACCTTGTCGAGCATCGACTACCTCTCTGCTGTTCCACTTTTCCACGATGAAGGACTGCGGGACACTGCGGGGCACGCGCTCTTCGACGCTCTCGGCGGGGCGTGCGCGGCCGGCCTGTGGTGGGGAACGTTCTCTTCACTGGGGTGCGAACTCCAGGTGGAATCTGTCATGGACGGATGTGATGAGCCGGAGCAGCTCGTCATGGGTGGCGACGGTGCCCCGGACGAACGCCAGGCGCTGTGCGGGGTGGCGCCAGTCGACGGGCTGCCCCGGGGCCGTCGCCACGTCGACCTCGCCGACGCCGGGGAGGGCCCGTACGGCGTCGGCGCCGTCGATCGCCCGGACGGTGCCGACCGTGCGCGGTGGCACGATGAAGTACTCGAAGGTCACCGCCGCCGGCCGGGGGGCCGTGACGGGCTCGACGGTGCGTTCCAGGGCCAACTCGAAGGCGAGGGCGAGCAGATCGATGCCCAGCGCCCGGTCCAGCAGGCCCACGGCGCGCCCGCCGACGCGGCCGTTGACCTCGATGACGCGGGGGCCGTCCGGGGTGAGCTTCACCTCCGTGTGGGTCACCCCGGTCGTCACGCCGAGGGCCCGGACCGCGGCCGCGGCGAGTTCGGCGGCGTCCTTCTCCACGGCGGGCGTGAGGGTGGCGGGCAGGAACAGCCCGGTCTCCCGCAGCGGGTCCGCCAGGGCGAACTTGCCGGTGACGCAGAGGGTCGTGACCTCCGCGTGCTGCACGACGGCCTCGACGGAGACGTAGTCCCCCCAGTCCGGTCCGGCCACCGTCGGGTCGCCGGGCAGGTACTTCTCCACGACGAAGTCACGCGGGGCGCCGTGCGGGCCCGCCGGCTCGTCACGCCCGGGGGCGAGGCCGACGTCGGCCAGGGCGCGCCGCTGCTGCTCGCGGTCCGCCAGCCGTACGGTGTCCTGGCTGCCCGCCCCGGTACGGGGTTTGAGCACCACGGGGTAGCCCAGGCGGGCCACGGCGGCGTCGACCTCGGCGGCGGACCGCACCACGACGCTCGGGGTGTGGTCGACCCCCGCCGCCGCGAACGCCGCGCGCTGGTCGGCCTTGTCGGTGAGCAGCCGGACGGTGCCGGGCCGGTGGTAGGGCAGGCCGAGGGCCTCGGCGAGCCGCGCGGTGCCGGCGAGGCAGTACTCGCTGAAGGTGACGATGCCCACCGGACCGTGCCCGCGCAGCAGTTCGGCGGCGGCGGGGGTGTCGTGCCCGCTGATCTCGCAGACCCGGGCCCGCCGGCGCATCCCCGCGAGCAGCGGCGCCACGCCCGGTACCGCCGGGTCGCAGACGAAGACCACGTCGCACAGGCCGCGGGCGGCGCCGAGGATCTCGGCCGGCCCCGCCGACCCCCTGCCGTAGACGACGGCGACCGTGGGAAGCGTGTCGGTCACGGGGACCCCGGGGAGCCGGCCGGGCCCGCGGGGACCGGTGCGGCGGGGGCCGCCTGGCGCCGGGCGGACTTCGGGGTCATGTCGTCCCACTCCTCCTCGATCCTGCGCAGGCAGTCCTCGCGGGACGCCGGCTCCCCCACCGTCCGCCACCCCTGGGGGACGTCGTGGTAGGTGGGCCAGATCGAGTACTGCTCCTCGTGGTTGACGACGACGTGGTACTGGTCCTCGGTCACGGCGCGTCGTTCTCCTTTGCCTTCGGGGCGAGCTCGGGCAGGCCGTGACGTTCCACAGCGGTCACGTACAACTCGCGCAGGAGCGGGTCGCGTACGCGGCCCCGTTCGTAGTGGGCGCGGAAGTTCTGATCGTAAATCTTGAACCAGGCGCGGTGCTTGTACAAGAAGAGCACATCGTGGGGCGCCATCCGGCGGATCGCGAACAGGCCGACGGGGGCCACGGAGACGGGGAAGAGCGGGTTGCGCACGGCCCGTTCGTCGCAGTGCGGATGGAACTGACCCACCATCAGCCCGTGGGCGACCGCGCTGTTCTTCAGGCCCTCGTACGCCTCGTCGAGGACCTGCCAGCCCTCCGGCCCGGTGGCCGGCAGCACCACGATGCGGCAGTCGAGGGAGGCTCCGGTGTGGGTGCGGCTGCGCTCGGTGCCGAGGGCGAACGTGGACATCTCCGCCTCCAGGGCCTCGCGCAGCTGCCGCTCGTCCTCCCCGGTGATGTCGTAGCGGAAGCTGAACTGGGCGTCCTTGCCGCTGAGGGCGGGCGGGATGAAGGGGCAGACCGGCCCGGTGCGGCCGATCTCGTCGTGGGGCCGACTGATGTACTGGCGCAGCCAGGTGTGGACCTGGGCGAAGTCCCGGGCGTGCCGGGCGGGTGACTGGGGTTCGATCACCCGGATCCACAGGCCGTCCATTCTGGCCAGATCATTGTCCTGATCCTGCATCACCTGCGTCATGCGACGGCCTCCTGGGCTCGGTCGCCGTGGGGTGCCGGGGTGGCGCTCGGGGCGGTCAGCCGGCACAGATCGGCGTACGTGGGAGCGGCGTAGAGCTGGGCGAAGTCGAGGGTCGGTCCGAGCTGGGTGCGCACCTGCTCGACCAGGCGCATCAGCCCCAGGGAGGTGCCGCCGTCGGCGAAGAAGTCGGAGTCGGGCAGCGGGCGGTGCCCCGTCTGGGACTCCCAGGCCGCGGCGAGTGCGGGGTGGCCCGGGGCGGCGGTGCCGGGCGCGTCGTGCGTCCGGGCGTCCGCGTCGTCCGCGAGACGGGCGAGGGCGGCGCGGTCCACCTTTCCGGTGGGCCCCAGCGGAAGGGCGTCGACCGCGATGATCCGCTCGGCCACCAGATGGCGCGGGGCCCGCTGCCACGCGCCCCGGCGCACCGCGTCGGTGTCGACGGACGCCGGGGTGAGGAAGGCGGTCAGGACGGCGCCGTCGGGCCCGGTGCCGGCGATGACCACGGCGTCGTCGACGGCGGGGTCGGCGGCGAGGACCGCCGCCGCCTCCGCCGGATCGGTGCGGAAGCCCCTGACCTTCACCTCGTCGTCGGCGCGCCCGAGGAAGTCCAGGGCGCCGTCGGGGAGGTGGCGTACGCGGTCACCGGTGCGGTACATGCGGGCACCGGGCCGGGCGGAGAAGGGGTCGGGCACGAACCGCGCGGCGGTCGCGGCGGGGTCGTGCAGGTAGCCGCGGGCGAGCCGGGGGCCGCCGAGGTAGAGCTCGCCCTCCGCGCCCGGGGCGACGGGCCGCAGCCGTTCGTCGAGGACGTGGCACGTCGTTCCCGCGATGGCGGCGCCGATGGGGAACGCGGCGGACTGCTCGCGGTCCCACGCGGCGGCGTCCCCCAGGGTGCTGAAGGTGGTGTTCTCGGTCGGGCCGTAGCCGTTGACCAGCCGGGTGGCGGGGTGGGCGGCGGTGAAGGAGCACGCGGTGCCGGCCGGGACGGTGTCACCGCCGGTGACGAGGGTGCGCAGGGTGCCCAGCGCCGGGCCGTGGTGGGTGGCCATGAGGCGAAAGAGCGGGGCCGTCAGCCAGGCCGTGGTGATCTGCGGCCGGGCCAGCAGGGCGGCCAGTTCGTGGAGCGCGAGGGGGTGGCGGTCCGCGGCCGTGATCCGGGCCCCGGCCAGCAGCGGGGACCAGATCTCGAACGTGGACGCGTCGAAGGCGAGGGTGGAGTGCAGGAGCACGCCGTCGCCGGGGCCCAGCCGCAGGGACTCCGCCCCGAGCGCCAGCCCGGTGATCCCCCGGTGGGTGACGCCCACGGCCTTGGGGGCTCCCGTGGTGCCGGAGGTGAACATGATGCAGGCCAGGTCGTCGGGGCCGGCCGGTGCGGACGGCACCGCCGTGGTGGTCCGCTCCGTGAGGAGGGAGGGGATGTCGTGCACGGGGATGCCCAGGTCCGCCACCGGTGGGCGGTCGGCGTGCAGGGCCAGGGCCGCCCGGGCCGTGCCGGCCATGAGCCGGACGCGGTCCGCCGGGTACCGGGGGTCCACCGGGACGTAGCAGCCGCCCGCCATCAGGACGGCCAGCATGGCGAGGACGGTCCGGCGGTCGCCGTGCCCGACGATCAGCACGGCGGTACCGGAGTCGACGCCCTTCGCCCGGAGCGACGCCGCCGCGGCGCGCGCCCGCGTCAGGAGCTCCCCGTAGCGGACCTCGCCGTACCGGTCGGCCAACGCCACGCGCTCGGGGAACGCCTCGGCCACGGCGGTGAAGCACTGCTCGATCCGGGCGTGCGGCGCGGTCGTCATCGTGCCCCCGAGGGGTGCTTGCGGGCGCTGCCGAGGCCGGTGGTTGCGGTGCCGGCTCCGATGCCGGGGTACGGGCCGGTGCCGGTGCCGGGGTGCGGGGTGAACACGGCGCGCGGGCTGGGGTCCGGGGTCAGGGCGATGGCCGGTCGCAGCCCGGTCGCGGCCCGGTCGCCCAGCAGGGTGAACCGGCCGTGCGCGAGGATCGTCGCCGTGGCGAGCTGCGCCTCCAGCAGCGAGAACTGCCGCCCCAGGCACTGGTGGGGGCCCGCCCCGAAGGGGAAGTACTGCTGGACGGGCGGGCGCCGGCCCAGGAAGCGATCCGGACGGAACTCCTCGGGGGCCTCCCACAGGGCCGGGGCGCGGTGGATGGCGTAGGTGCTGGCCAGGACGAGGTCGCCGGGCTCCAGCCGAACGCCGGCCGCCTCGACGGGGGTGTCGATGCGGCGGAACAGCGCCCACGCGGGCGGGTGCAGCCGCAGCGATTCCTCGACCACCGCCAGCGTGTACGGCAAGGTTCCCTGGGGGATCGACGGCGCGGCGCGCAGGGAGCGGAGGTCGGTGGAGCGGACCTCGTCGAGGGTGCGGGCCAGGGCCGGGGGAGAGCCGGCCAGGTTGTGGAAGGTCCAGGTGAGCAGGGTGCCCATGGTCTCCACGCCGGCCACGAAGATCGACATCAGTTCCTCGCGCAGCACGTCCTCGGGGCGGTCGCCGAGCGCGTCCCCCCGCTGGTGCAGGGCGGCGACGAGCGACGGCAGGACCCCGTCGGCCGTGGCCGGCGCGGGCGCCTGGGCCGCCCGGTGCGCGATGAACTCCTCCAGCACCGCCCTGTCCCGGGCGAACGCCTCGCCGTCCGCGTCGGTGACGGTCTCCGGGGCGAACAGCCGCCGGTCCAGGTAGTGGACGGCCGTGTCCACCGTCGAGGCCAGGGAGGCCAGTTCGGCGCCGGTCAGCTCCGGGTCCACGAGCCGGAGGATGATCTCGATGCTCAGCTGCTGGAGGGTGTGTCCGAGGTCGAACTCGCGGCCCGCCCCGGGCAGCAGCCGACGGCGGACGAAGTCCTCCGTGCTCTCCAGCACCAGGGTGTGCAACTCGGCCACGGCCCGGGCCGAGAACATCGGGCGCAGCAGGGCGCGGCGGTGGCGCCACTGCTCCCCGGAGGCGACCACGAACAGTCCGCTGCCCACCAGTTCGCGCAGCAGCCCGCGGTGGTTGCGGGTGCCGTGGGCGAGGGCCGCGGCGGCGACGGCGGGTTCCGCCGCGACGATCAGCCGCGTGCCGTCGTCCAGCGGGACGGCGCTGACCGTCCCCTCGTCGCGCAGCCGTGTCATCAGCCCCAGGGGGTCGCTGCCGAGCTCCTGGTCGAACTCCTCGTAGCCGACCGAACTCACGGTGATGCTCGCCATGGCTAACCCCGCCCCTCGGCGGACTCTTCCGCGTCTTCCGCGAGCGTGATGATCTGCTGGGAGTGGTCGTTCATCGTCCAGCCCTCGGCGGTGCGCACGGAGGTGCGCTGCTGCTCCGTGTAGCCCCTGCCCCGGTCGTGGAAGTGCCAGGCGAACGGCGGGCGGAGCAGCCGGCGTTCGACCGGGGTCCACTCCTCGCCCGGGAGGTCCTCGGGCACGGGCGCGGGAGCGGTGTGCTGCACCATGCCCGCGGTGTAGCGGCAGAAGACGACCCGGCGTTCGAAGTCGGCGGCCCAGGGCCAGCTGCCGTGGGTGGCGGTGTCCGCGAAGAGGACCACCGAGCCGGCCCTGACCGGGACGCGGGAGACCCAGTCGCCGACCTTCTGCCAGGTCTGGAAGTCCTCCGGGATCTCGAAGGCCGACTTGTGGCTGCCGGGGACCACCGCGAAGCCGCCCTGGTCGGCGAGGGCGTCGGTGAGGCAGAACGCGACGATCAGGTGTCCGCCGTAGATCCGGCCGTCGCGGACCTGGTAGGTCAGCGGCGGGTACTCCCACGGGGTGTTGCCGTTGTGCAGGATCAGCGCTCCGGCGCCCTTGCGGGCGTAGAGTACCTGGCCCTCGTCGTAGCGCAGGTCGGCGCCGAGCACCTCCTCCAGGTGCGGCAGGACCTTCTCGTGGCTGATCAGGTCGCGCACCGGGCGCGGGGTGGTGTGGAGCGGGCCGGCGTTGGCGATGAACGGGTTGTACCGCTTGAGCAGCGGGTATCCGAGCTTGTTCTCGCCGTCCCACAGGCCGTGGCCGTCGAGGGCGGCGTTGACGGCGGCGAGTTCCCGCGCGGAGAGGACGTCCTCCAGGACCAGGTAGCCGCGCAGGTCGAACAGGTACTTCTGCTCTTCGTCCATGACTTTTCCCCTTGTGTCGGATGTGTCGGAGAGCGGGCGGTCGGGGCACGGGCGCGACGGGCGCACCGCGTGGGAGGTACGGGTGGGGCGTAGCTCAGCTCTGGTCGGGTTCGAGTTCCGCCAGGGCCCGGGCGAGGTGTCCGCGCAGTTCGGCCTGCGGGAAGAGGCCGACGGCTCCGGTCAGGAGCACCGAACACCCTCCCGAGCGGGCCGGTTGCACGTGGAGGACGAGGTCGAGGTCCGCCCAGTGCTCGGGCACGGTGTCGTGGGGCAGGTCGTCCGGCACCACGGCCGGGTTCTCCTCCGGCCCGTGGACGACCAGCCCGGCCGCGCAGACCGGCGGCCGGACCGCGGGGTCGACCGGATCGGCGAGCTCGGCGATGTGCAGCAGCGGCAGGTCGGCGTGGTCCAGGGCCGACAGCAGCGCCCGGTGGGCGTGGCCGGCCCCGGTGGCGCCGAGCACCACCGGCAGCAGGTCGACGGCGCGGCCGACGAGCGATTCCTCGGTGGCCGCCGAGCGGTGGGAGACCGGCATGCCGATCACCGTGGACGTGCCGCCCGACAGCCGGGAGACGATCCGGCCGAGCAGGTCGAGGAAGGCGGCCGTGGTGGTCGTCCCCGCCGTCCGGCCCGCCTGCTGGAGGCGTGCGTACGCGTCGGCGGGGAGGACCTTCCGCACCCCGTGGTTGCGGAAGGTCCTCGGGCCGGTGCGGCGCTCGGCGAACGGGTCCGGGGGAACCGGGCCCAGGCTGGTGCGCCAGTACCGTTCCAGCTCGGCGCGCCGGGCCGTGCGTCGGACGGCCCTGGCGCGGGCGTAGTCGCTGTAGCGCGGGGCCGGTCGGGGCAGGTCGCGTCCGGCGAGCAGGGCGAGGAGCTCGTCGGCGAGGATGCCCACGGAGGCGCCGTCGCCCCGGTGGCGGGCCAGCCTCAGCAGCAGGTGCCGGACGGTGCCGTCCTCCCCGGCCAGCAGGACGACCTCCAGCCCCGGTGATCCTGCGGGCAGCGGCCGCTCGACCAGTGCGGTGTCCCAGTGGACCTGGGCGGGCCGGTCCGGCAGCGGGGCCACGGGGCAGGGCCGCCACGCGTCGTGCTGTCCCGTTCCGGCGGCCCCCGGTGTCGCCTCCGGGGCTGTCGGCCGCAGGGCCTCGTGCCGGGCGACCAGTGCGCGGACCGCCCGCTCCACGTCCTGCGGATCCACGGGGGCATCGAGCCTGAGCAGCAGTGGAATCGGGGGAGCGGGGTGTCCGAGGGCCCGTTCCTGCTGGGCCACCAGGAGCTGTTCGGGCGTCTGGGAACCGTCGGCTCCGGCGCCGTCGGCGGGAAGCGGCCGCGCGGTGGCGAGCAACGTCCTGACCTCGGTGGCGAGTTCGGCGGCCAGCGGATGCGTCAGGACGGCGCGCACGGGGACCTCCACCCCGAGGCGCCGGCTCAGCACGGAGGCGATCCGGGCCGCCCCCAGCGACGCCCCGCCGAGGTCGTAGAGATGGTCGTCCAGGGTGGCCGACGGCCGGTCGAGCGCCGCCGCGAACGCCTCCACCACGGCGGCGGCCACCTGGTCGTGGGCGGCGGGGCCGGCCGCCGTGCGCGCGGAGCGCACCATGGCCAGCAGCGCGCGGCGGTCCGCCTTGCCGTTGGCGGTCACCGGCAGCCGCGGGAGCACCCGGATCTCGCCGGGCACCATGTACGGCGGGAGGGTACGGGCCAGATGGGCGCGCACCGCCGCCGGGTCCGGGGCGGGCTCGCCGGTGACGAAGCCCACCAGGCGGCTGACGCGTTCCCCGACGACGACGGTCGCCGCCTCCCGCACCCCCGGCGCGTCCACGACGTGCCGGTCCACCTCCTCCAGCTCCACCCGGTGGCCGCGCACCTTGACCTGGTTGTCGCTGCGGCCGACGAACTGCACGCTCCCGTCGGCGTTCCACCGCACCCGGTCCCCGGTGCGGTACATCCGCGAGCCCGGGGGACCGGTCGGGTCGGGCAGGAATCGGGCCGCCGTTTCGGCCGGACGGTCCCGGTAGCCTCGTGCCACCCCGGTGCCGCCGATGTACAGCTCGCCGGTGACCCCGATCGGCACCGGACGCAGCGCGCCGTCGAGGATGTGCAGGCGCACGCCGGAGACGGGGTGGCCCACGGGGGCGGTGCCGCCCTCGGCCCCCGCCGTGCACCGGTACGAGGTGGCGTCGATGCAGGTCTCGGACGGCCCGTACTGGTTGCGCAGTTCACCGCGGCCGACGCGCAGGTAGCGGTCGGCCTGCGCCGAGGGCAGCGCCTCCCCGCCGCAGAAGACGACCCGGGCCGGCAGCCGGCGCAGATCCTCGTCGTCCAGGGCCGCGAGCAGGGACGGGACGACGTCGACCACGGTCGCGCAGTGCTCAAGGGCTGCCTCCACGAGGGCGGCCGGATGCGCCCCGAGGTCGACGCCGGGGAAGACCACGCCGGCCCCGGCGACCAGCGGTCCGAAGCACTGCCACAGCGACGGGTCGAAGACCAGGGGAATGGTCTGGAGCACCCGGTCGGGGGCGGCGAGGCCGATCGCCTCGCGGCGCCAGGCGAGTTCGTTGGCCAGCGCCCCCAGCGGCACCGGGACGCACTTGGGCGTACCGGTCGTGCCGGAGGTGAACACCGCGTAGGCCAGGTCCTGCGGGCCCGTGCGGGCCACGGGCGGCACCGCCGTGCCGGTGGCCGGGAGCTCCCGCGCGCCCCCTCGGGGGAGCCGGATCGTCCGCAGGGCCCTCCCCGGCGGGCCGCCGTCGGCGTCGTGCCCGGTGGCACGGTCCTCGGTGGCGTGGTCCCCGTCGGTACGGCCCTCGTTGGCATCGGGGCCGTCGGCGTCGTGCCCGGGGGCGTCGGCCGTGCGGACGAGGAAGTCCGCCCGGGCGCTGCGCAGCAGGGCGCGGCGGCGTTCCGCGGGGTCGTCGGGGCGCAGCGCGATGATCCAGCCGCCGAGCCGCCAGACCGCCAGGGCCAGCGTCGGATAGTCGGCGCCCGCCGGCACGTCCAGGGCCACCGCGGAGCCGGGGCCGACCCCGGCCAGGGCGAGGTGGGCCGCCGCGCGCTCGGTGCGCTCGTGCAGTGCCCGGTAGGTGAGGTGGCCGTCGGCGGCGTCCCGGACGGCGAACGCCTCGGGGGTGCGCCGCGCCCAGTCCGCGAAGGCGTCGTAGGGCAGGCGGGCCCCGGCCGCGGGCGGCGCCGTCGAGGCGGCCGCGATGGTCGCGCGCTCGGCCGGGTCGCGTGCGTCCAGGGCGGCCAGCGGTGCGTCGGGGGCGGCGAGCACGGAGGCGAGGCAGCGTCGGTAGGCCCGCCCGAGCCGGGCGAGGGCCGCGTCGGTGTAGTGCTGCGGGGAGCCGGTCAGCCGGACGACGGCGGTGTCGGCGTGTTCCGTGAGCTGCACGGTCAGCGCGCCCTGGTCGCCCTGGACGCGCACCGGCAGGGGGGTGACCGTGAGGGGGCCGGCCGGGCGCGGCCGGTTGTCCTCGTGGGTCAGGACGAAGGCGGCGGCGGGTACGGGCACGGCGGTGTCGTCGGAGGTCAGGGGGAGGGTCGGGTGCTGCGAGCCGGTCAGGAGCTGCTCGCCGGTCCGCCGGGCCAGCGCGGCGAAGCCCAGCGCGGGGGGCAGGGACAGGGCGAGGGGCATCGCGGAGACGAAGGCGCCCACGGTGAGGTCGTAGCGCTCCGCCGCCCGGTTGGCGGTGGGAACGCTCACGGAGGCCGTCCGGGTGCCGGTGACCGCGCTCCAGGTGGCCGCGAACGCGGCGAGCCACACCGCGTGCGCCGTGCAGGAGTGCCGCCGGGCGAACGCGTGGACCTGCCGGGTGAGGTCCGGGGGCAGCGCCAGCTCGGCGTGCGGCATCCGGGCGGCCTGCTGCGCGGTGGCCTGCTGCGTGGCGGCCTGCTCCGTGCTGGCCGGGTCGATGGCGAAGGGGAGTTCGGCCCCGTCGTCGGCTCCGTCGTCGGCGCGGCCGCTGGAGCGGGCCCAGTGGGCGGCGTGGGCGGCCAGCGCGGCCCGCCCGTCCGGCGACTGCTCCCAGCGGACGTAGTCGAGGTGCTGGGCGCCCGGCGCGGGGCGGGTGGAACCGGGGCCGTCCCCGGCGGTGTACGCGTCCAGCAGGTCGTCGATCAGCACCCCCAACGACCATCCGTCGCAGACGGCGTGGTGGAAGGTCAGGAGGAGGGTGTGCTGCTGCGGCCCCTGGGCCAGCAGGACGGCGCGGACGTACGGGGGCCGGTCCAGGCGGAACGGGCGTGCCGCCTCGGCGTCGAGGGCCCGGTCCCGCTCCGGCGCTCCCGCGGGCAGTTCCCGCACCTCCAGCGGGATGCGGGCGGGCAGGTCGAAGCGCTGCCGGGGCACCCCGTTCTCCTGGCCGAAACGGGTTCGCAGGGCCAGATGGCGGGCGGCGAGGGCGTCCAGGCATACGCGGAGCCGGTCGATGTCCAGCGGGCCCGCGAGCTGGAGGGCCAGGGGCACGGTGTAGGCCGCCGACGCGGCGGGGGACGCCTGCTCGGCGAGCCACATCCGGTACTGGGTGACGGAGAGGGGATGGCTGCCGGCCGCGGCCTCCGGGCGGGACGGGAGCGCCGGTTCCGAAGGGGCCGGTGCCGGTACGGAAGCCGCCGGTGGCGCGGCCGCGGGGCTGCGCCCCTGGAGCCGGGCGGCCAGTTCGGCGCGCTGCCCGGGGGCGAGCCGGTCGAGGGGCGAGGCGGTCATCCGAGCTCCTCCCCGGCCTCGTCGAGGATCTGCTGGGCGATCAACCGCTCGACCAGCGCGTACTGGAGCCCGATGGACCGGGCCCGCAACAGCTCGCCGACGGGGACGTCGACGCCGAACCGGCGGCTCATCCCGCGCGCCAGCCGGGCCACGGTGAGCGAGTCACCGCCCAGCTGGAAGAAGTCGGCCGTGTCGGGCACGTCGGTCACCCCCAGCTGTTCGGCCCACAGGGCGCGGAGGATCGCGACGGGGGTGTCCGCGACGGGGGTGTCCGCGACGGGCTCGGCCGCGTCGGCGACGGCCGCCCGGGCGGGTGGTCCTGGCGGTGCTCCGGGTGCCGGGGCGGCCGGCACCGGATGGCGCGGGCCGTGGAACGGATAGGTCGGCAGCGGGACGGAGCGCCCCGGCGCCTGGAGCGGGGAGAGGTCCAGGGGGAGGCCGGAGCACCACAGCCGGCCGATCGCCGCCAGCACCGGGCGGGCGGTGGAAGCGGCCGGGGCGTGTGCCGGTGCGGCGGGGGCCGGCGGCGAGGAGCCCAGCAGCGGGATCGCGGGCAGCCCGGCGGCTTCCGCGAAGCCGCTCAGCACCCGGCCGGGCCCCACCTCGACCGCGACGGCGTCGGGGAACTTCGCCCGGGCCGTCGCCAGCGCGTCCGCGAAGCGCACCGGCCGGCGGGCGGCCCGGGCGAAGTGGCCGGGGTCGGTGAGCGAGCCCTCGGGCAGCAGCTGCCCCTCCGTGTTCTCGATCCACGGCAGGACGGCGGGGCGCACCTCGGCGGCCGCCGGTGTGCCCCGCAGCGCCTCGGCCGCCGGTTCGATCAGCGGGGAGTGGAAGGCGCGGGACGACCGCAGCACCTTGGCCGCGTACCGGCCGCCGACCCGCTCCCGGAAGGCCGCCACCGCCTCGGGGGGCCCGGCGAGCACGGTGCTCGTGGCGGCGTTGACCGCCGCGACGCCCAGCTCGGCGCCGGTCTCGGCCAGCAGGGCCCGGGCCTCGGCCTCGCCGCAGGCCAGGGAGACCATCGCGCCCGGGGCGCAGTCCTGCATCAGCTGGGCCCGGCGTGCCACCAGACGGGCCGCGGTGTCGAGGGCGAGGGCGCCGGCCAGGGTCGCCGCCGTGATCTCCCCCAGGCTGTGCCCGAGCAGCGCGCAGGGCACCAGGCCCAGGGCGAGCAGCGCCGTCCCGGCGGCGTACTCGACGGCGAAGAGCGCGGGCTGGGCGAGCGCCGTCCGGGCGAGCCGTTCGGCGGGGAAGGAGGCGTCGTGCAGCGCCTCGTCGACCTCGCGGGCGAGCCCGGGGGAGAAGGCGGCCAGGCAGGAGTCCAGCGCGTCGGCGAACGGGGGCAGGGCGGCGGCGAAGGGCGCCGCCATGCCGGGGAACTGCGTTCCCTGCCCCGGGAAGAGCAGCAGCGCCGGGGCGGGGTGCGTGGCGGGTTCCGGTGCCGGCTCGGCCGGGGCCCGCAGCGCCGCCACGACCTCGGCCACGCTCGTGCCCACCGTCGAGGAGCGGTACGGGAGCACCGCCCGCCGGGTGAGGGTCCGGCCGACGTCCGCCAGCGAAGGGGCGGCTTCGGCGTCCTCCAGGTGCGCGGCGAGCCGCTCCCGCATGCGGGCGAGGGCCCGCGGGTCCTTCGCGGAGAGCACCACCAGCCGTTCCCGCCCGGACGGCGGGGCGGACGGCGGGGCGGGCGGCGCGGCGGGCGGCTCCGGCGGCTGCTCCACCAGCATGTGCACGTTGGTCCCGCCCACGCCGAACGAGCTCACCGCGGCCCGGCGCGGCTGAGGGCCCCGCCACGGCCCGGCCTCGGTGGGCAGGGACAGCGGCGAGTCCTCCCGTTCCAGCAGCGGATTGGCCCGGTTCAGCCCGGGAAGCGCGGGCACGTACCCGTGCCGGAGCACCAGCAGTGCCTTCACCAGCCCGGCGAGTCCGGCGGCGGCGTCGAGGTGGCCGATGGTCGCCTTGAGCGCGCCGACCGGGATGCTGCCGGGAGCGGCACCCAGTGACCGGTACACCGCCGAGGCGGCGGACCACTCGATGGGGTCGCCGACGCGGGTGCCGGTGCCGTGGCTCTCCAGGTAGCCGACGGACGCGGCGTCGACGTCGGCGGCGGCGAGCGCGGCGCGGATCGCCTGCTCCTGGCCCGCCGCCGACGGCGCGAGGAAGCCCGCCTTGGCGGTGCCGTCGTTGTTGACGGCGGAGCCCAGCAGCACTCCGTGCAGGGGGAGCGGGCCGCCCGCCACGTCCTCGTGGCGGCGCAGGACGACGCCCAGCGCCCCCGAGCCGCCGAGGGTGCCGTCCGCCGAGGCGTCGAAGGGGCGGCAGTGCCCGCTGAGCGACATCACTCCGCCGGCCATCGGCAGGTGCCCCGCCTGGGGGGCGTTGGCCGACGCGGCGAGCACCAGGGCCTGGTCGCACTCCCCGTTGTTCAGCGCCTGGACGGCCAGGTGGGCCGCGACGAGCGAGGAGGAGCAGGCCGTGAGGACGGTGAGCGCGGGCCCGGTCAGCCCCAGTTTGTAGGCGATGCGCGTCGCGAGGAAGTCGCGTTCGTTGACGAGGAGCGCCTCCTCGAACTCCGGGGGCGCCAGCGAGCCGGAGGCCAGGAGGGCCCGCAGATGGCCGCTGCCGCTGGCGGCCGCGTACACCGCCGTCCGCAGCCCGTCGCCGGCCGTGACGCTGTGGCCGGCGTCCTCCAGGGCGGCCCAGGCGCATTCCAGCAGCAGCCGGTGCTGCGGGTCCGTCAGCCCGGCCTCGCGGGGGCTGACGCCGAAGAACTCGTGGTCGAAGCGGTCGGCATCGTCGAGCGGCCCGTGGACGGGGACGTAGGCCGGATCGTCGGCGAGGGACGCGGGGACGCCACGGGCCGCCAGCTCCTCCCGGCTCAGGCGCCGGGTCAGCACCCGCCCGTCGCGCAGGGCCTGCCACAGCTGTGCCAGATCGGCCGCTCCGGGGAAGCGCCCCGTCATGCCGGTGACGGCGATGTCGAGGGAACGGTCGCGGTTCATCGGTCGGCCTCCTGGGCGCGGCGGTCGCGGAGCGTACGGGCCGCGTCGCCGCGTCGGCGACGGGACGACCCGGCTGAGGGCGGTGGGTCCGCCCCGGGGGCGGGCGGCGTGTCCGTCGTCGCGCCGGCCGGTCGGGCCAGCCGGGCCGCGAGGTCGGCGACGGTGCTGTGGCGGAAGAGGTCGAGGATCGGTAGCCGGACGCCGGTGTGCCGGTGCAAGGCCTCCTGGAGCGCCGGCACCAGCAGCGAATGCCCCCCGAGGTCGAAGAAGTTGACGTCGCCGGGAACGTCGACGACGCCCAGGACCTCCCGCCACGCCGCGGTGACCGCCGCGTGCCCGGGCGACACGTCCCCGGCGGGCTGGGCGAGCGCCGAGGCCCGGCGCCGGTCCGCCTCCTGCTCCAGGGCCCGTCGGTCGACCTTGCCGTTGGGGGTGAGGGGCAGCCGCTCCAGCCCGTGGACGGCGGCGGGGACCATGAACTCCGGCAGCAGCTCCGCGACTTCGCGCCGTACGGCTTCCGGCCGTCCGCCGCCGGTGACGAAGCCGACGAGGCGGGCGCCGCCGTCGGCGACCACGGCCGCCTCCCGGACGCCCTCGGCGCCGCGCAGCGCCGCCTCCACCTCGGCGGGCTGCACCCGGTGGCCCCGGACCTTGATCTGGTGGTCCAGCCGGCCGACGAAGGCGAGCGCCTCCGGCGCCCGCCACCGCACCCGGTCGCCGGTGCGGTACATCCGGGCCCCCGGCTCGCCGCTGAACGGGTCGGGCAGGAAGGCGCCGGCCGTCTCGGCGGGCCGGCCGACGTACCCCCGGCCCACGCCCGCGCCGCCGACGTACAGTTCGCCGTCGACCCCCGGGGGGACGGGGCGCAGGGCGTGGTCCAGGACGTAGAGGCGGTACCCCGGCACCGGGCCGCCGATGTCGACGGCCTCCGGCCCGTGGTAGCGGCGGTAGCTCGCCCAGACGGTGGCCTCGGTGGGCCCGTACTCGTTGACCAGCGCCACCCGGGGCAGGACGGCGAAGTGGCGCCGCAGCAGCTCGTCCGGGAGCGGCTCCCCGGCCGTGACGACCTCGCGCAGGCTGCGCACCGCGTCGGGGCCGGCCCGGTCGGCGGCGGTGAGCAGCAGGGCGTGGAGCGAGGGCACGCACAGCAGCCGGGTGACCTGGTGCCGGGCGATCAGCGCGACCAGGGCCTCGGGGTCGCGGACCTCGTCGTCACTCGCGACGACCAGGCGGCCACCGGCCGACAGCGTCCCCCAGATGCCGGCCGCGGCCGAGTCGAACGCCGCGGGCGATAGCAGCAGGAAGACCGGCCGCCCCGGATAGACGGTGCGGCGGGCGGCCGTGGAGGCCGCCAGCGTGCCGTGCTCGATCACCACGCCCTTCGGCCGCCCGGTCGTCCCGGAGGTGTAGATGACATACGCGGGATCGTGCGGTCCGGGCGGGAGGGGGACGGCGGGCTCGGCGCTCCGGTCGGCGCCCGGATCGGCCGTCGAGGGCAGTGGGGCCAGTGGGAGCAGCGGGACCAGCGGCAGCCCGAACGACGCCGCCCGCCCGGCCATGGCCGCGTCGGTGACGACGGCGGAGGCCCCGCAGTCGGCCAGGCACGCCGCCATGCGGGAGTCGGGGTGCCGGGGATCGAGCGGGACGTACGCGGCACCGGCGAAGTGCACGCCGAGCAGCGCGGTCATCAGGCCCGCGGACCGCTCGGTCAGCACCGCCACCCGGGCGCCCCGGCCCGCGCCCCGGGCCGTCAGCCGGGCGGCGAGGTCCAGGGCGTCGGCCCGCAGCCGCCCGTACGTGAGCTGCTCGCCCCCGGCGACCACCGCGGTCCGCTCCGGCGCCTCCCGGGCGATCCGGGCGACGAGCTCGCTCACCGGGACCACCGGCGCGAACGGCTCCGGGCCCCGCCCCCACTCCAGGGGGAGGCGCCCCGGGTCCAGCGCCACGGGGAGCGCGGCCGGCGCGGAGGGCTCGGCGGCCAGCGCGAGCAGCGCCCCGCGGATCCGCTCGGCCAGCTGCCAGGCCTGGTCCGTCGTCCACCGGTCGGTGCGGTGGAGCACGTCCAGCCGGGCGCCGTCAGGGGTCTCCCGGAGCAGGATCTCGACGTCGTACTTCGCGATGGCCGGCGGGATCTCCACCGGGCGGGCGCGGACGCCGGGCGGCGCGGCCGTCGCCGTGGCCGGCTGCTCATGGTCGACCAGCACCTGGAACAGGGGGGCCTGCCCCGGACCGGCCCGCAGACCGAGCTCCCGGACGAGTTCGTCGAAGGGGTGCGCGCGGTGCGCGTGCGCCCGCAGGAGGGCCGCGTGCGCCTGGGCGACCGCCTCGCCGGCGGTGCCGCCGGGGCGGGGGCGCAGCCGTACCGGGACGGGGTTGACGAAGAGGCCGACGGCCTCGCTGAAGCCGGGCGGTCGGACGTCCATGGTGGTACCGACCAGGACGTCGCCCGCCGCGCCGTACCGGTCGGCCGTGACCGCGAACGCCGACAGGACGAGGACGAGTGCCGTGGTGCGATGCGTCCGCGCCGCCTCCGTCACGCGCCGCCACTGCGCCGCGTCCAGCGGGACGCCGACCGTCGCCGCGGTGCGCCGGTGCGGGCCCGGCCGGGGCCCGCCGAGGGCGACCGGCGAGTGGGCGCAGACGCCGGCGAGCTCCTCGGCCCAGAACCGGCGCAGCCGTTCGGCCTCGGCGGGCGACGGCCCGGGAACGGCGCCCGCCGAGGCAGGCGGGAGCGCCGGGCCGCCGGCCAGCCGGCTCAGCAACTGCTCGGTGATCAGCTCCGTGGAGCGGCGGTCGAGCACGAGGTGGTGGCCGACGAAGACCAGTACGTGGTCCTCGGGGCCGGTCCTGAGCACCCGCAGCTCGACCAAGGGCTCCTCGAACAGGTCGAAGGGCCGGTGGGCCACGCGCCGCAGGTGCTCCGCCAGGGCGTGCCCGGGCACGTCCCGTACGCCCACGGTGAACGCCGTGAGGGGCCACTGCCCGCGCCCGGGGGCCACGTCGTCGTCGATGACCCGCAGCCGCGTCTCGGGGTGGGCGGTCAGCACGTCGCGCCAGGCCGACTGCAGGCGCGCGGGATCCAGCGGACCGCTCAGCCGCAGCGCCCAGTACACGGTGAACTCGTGGCTGTCCGGCTCCGCCCGGTGCAGCAGCCACAGCCGCCGCTGGGCGGCCGACAGACCGGCGGGCGCAGCCGTGGACGGGCCCTCGCCGCCGGCGGGCGCGGCCCGCGCGATCAGGTGCCGCAGCCCTTCCGGTGTGGGGTCGCCGAAGAACGAGGCGAGGTCGACGCGCACCCCGCACTCCTGGTTGACCTCGGCGACGAGCCGGGCCGCGTCCAGTGAACTCCCGCCGCAGGAGAAGAAGTTGTCCCCGTTCGAGGCGGGCGGGCGGCCGAGCGTCAGCGCCCAGAGCCGGACGACGGGGTCCGCGCCGCCGTCCGGCGGCCGCACGGGCGCGGGCACGGGCAGGGCGCGTTCGTCGACCTTGCCGCTGAGCGTGAGCGGGAACGCGTCGACGACCTCGATGTGCGCGGGCACCGCGGCGGGCGCCAGCCGCCGGGCCGCGAGGCCGCGCAGCTCCCCCGGCACCGGAACCGGCCCCGGGCGGCGGGGGGTGACCCAGGCGAGGAGCCCCGCCGTCCCGGTCGGGCCCCGGCGGGCCACGTAGGCGTCCTGGACGCCCGGCGCGGCGCGCAGCACCTCCTCCACCTCGTACGGGTCGACCCGCTGGCCGCGCACCTTCAGCTGGTGGTCGGTCCGGCCGTGGTAGATCAGGTGCCCGTCGGCACCGAGGGTGACGCGGTCCCCCGTGCGGTACATCCGGGCGCCGGGTGCCGGGGCGAAGGGGTCCGGGAGGTAGCGCTCGGCCGTGAGCGCGGGCGCGTCGAGGTAGCCGCGGGTGACCAGCGGCCCCGCGAGATACAGCTCGCCGCGGGAACCGACCGGCACGGGGCGGAGGTCGGCGCCCAGGACGTAGGCAGAGGTGCCGTCGAGGGGCCGGCCGATGCTGGGGATCCCGTACTCGTCGAAACCGCACCACGTGGTCTGGATCGTGACCTCGGTCGGACCGTAGCCGTTGGATCCCCTGACACCCAGCTCGCGCAGCCTGCGCCAGGTCGTGGCGTCGACCGCCTCGCCCCCGAAGTCCAGCTCCAGGCCCGTGCGTTGGAACATCTCCTCGACTCCGAAGGGGCGCATGGCGGCGAACATCGACGGCGAGGTGCTGAGCAGGCGCACGTCGTTGCGTTCGACCCACTCCACCAGCGCCTGCGGATCGCGGTACGTGGCCTGGTCGGCCACCACCAGGCAGCTGCCCCGGAAGAGGTAGAGGAGCTGCTGGAAGAAGACGTCGAAGGAGACGGCGGCGGTGACGCCGACCCGGGCGGCCCCGGCTCCGGCCGGCTGCGCGTCGACGAGGACGGCGAGGCCCCGGTGCTCGACCATGACGCCCTTGGGGCGGCCGGTGGTGCCCGAGGTGTGCAGGACGTATGCCAGATCGTGGGGGCGGGCGTCGCGGGCGTCGCGGGCGTCTTCGGTGTGCGCGTTCTCGGCGTTCGGGGCCTCGTCGACGATCGTGAGCGAGGCGTCGAGCCGGTGGCGCGACGCGGGGTCGCACAGCACGAGACGGGTGCCGGTGTCCGCCACGACGTACGCGAGACGGGAGTCGGGCTGCGAGGGGTCGAGGGCGACGACATGGGCCCGAACCCGCCACGCCGCCAGCACGGACGCGACCAGGGCGACGCCCCGCTCGCGCAGGACGCCCACCGCGGTGCCCGGGCCCGCGCCGTGGCGGTGCAGGGCGGCGGCGAGCCGGGCGACCTCGCGGTCCAGGCCGGCGAAGGTGAGGAGGTCGTCGCCGCACCGCACCGCGGGCCGCCGGGGCTGTGTGCGCACCCAGGCGTCGAACCGCTCCATGAGGGGCTGCGCGTGCTCCGACGGATCGGCCGGCGCGACGATCAGGGACGGCGTCGCCGCGCTCGTCGAGCGGGGCAGCGGTGCCCCGGGGTCGCGGGCGAGGGCGAGCAGGACCCGGCGGTAGACGGCGAGCAGTTCGGTGGCGGCCGCGTTGGTCGTGCCGCCGCGCATCCGGCGCGTCACCGTCACCGAGGCGTCGTCCGCCCGTAAGCAGAGGTCGAATTCGAGGTCGAAGCGCGTGAGGCCGATCGTCGCGCCGGGGTGCTCGGCGGGGGGAGCGGCTCCGGGAGCTTCGAGGGCATCGGGGACTTCAGGGCTCCCTGGGGGTTCAGTCGCTTCAGTCGCTCCGGGTGCCTCCGGTGCGCCTGCGACGGGTGCCGCCGCCGGCTCACGCACCGTTTCCATCGCGCGGACGGTGAGCCCGCCGAGTGCCGGCCCCGGGAGGGGGTCCCGCAGCTGGAAACTGACGGTGAGTCCGGGCGCCGCGGCGTCGAAGAGGTCCGCGCTCTCGTGGATCGGCTCGTGGGCGTGGGACAGCGCCTCGGCGACGGTCCGCCGCACACCGTCGCAGAGCTCGGCGCCGGAGGCTCCCGAGGGCCACCGCTGGCGCAGCGGGACCATCCGCGCGAAGCAGCCGACCAGCGACACGGTGGCCGGTGTCCGGAAGGCGAAGGGCGTGGCGACCATGACGTCGGGGGCGTTGCCCTGCGTGGCGAACGCCGCGTAGAGGGCGGCGAGTCCCATGAGGTACGGGGTGACGCGCAGGCGGCGGGCCGCCGCGCGCACCGCGTCGGCCTCGTCCGGGGGCAGCGGGAGCACCAGGACGTCGGCGTCGGCCGTCCGGGGGCCCGGGGTGCGAGGCAGGGCCTCGGGCCACTGGGCGTCCGCCAGTTCGAGGGGCCAGAAGCGGGAGGGTTCCGCCGGCGCGGGCGGGTCAGGTGCCGTGGGTGGGGCCGCTGCCGCGGGCGGTTCCGGTGCTGGTTCCGGTTCCGGTGTGAAGGAGGGCTCGCCGGCGGTGCGGGCGTTGTACGCGGCACCGATGTCCGCCAGCAGGTTCTCCAGCGACGCCCCGTCGCACGCGATGTGGTGCACCAGGAGGGAGAGCACGTGGTGGTCCGGTCGGTGCCGGAACAGGTCGACGCGGACGGGGCAGTCGCGTCTCAGGTCGAACCGGTGGCGCC
The DNA here is from genome assembly GCF_042732075.1 of Kitasatospora sp. NPDC059812. Lineage (NCBI taxonomy): Bacteria > Bacillati > Actinomycetota > Actinomycetes > Kitasatosporales > Streptomycetaceae > Kitasatospora > Kitasatospora sp. NPDC059812. Next base: position 11,021 of record NZ_JBHWIO010000053.1, on the reverse strand, counting down.
CGACGGGCGCCCAGGGCGCGGCGTCGGCCGTCGCGGCCGTGTCCACCGAGGCCGTGTCCACGGCGGCCGTGTCCACCGCGGTCCACCGCGGCTGCGGCGCGCCGGGAACCCAGGAGGGCACGCCGTCCTCGTCGACGAGCCGGCGGGCGAACACGGGGTGCCGGGCGACGGTCTCCTCGACGGCGCCCTTCAGGGCCTGCTCGTCGAGCTGCCCGCGCAGTTCCCAGACGCGGTGGATGTTGAAGGACTCCGGCTGGTCCCGACAGGTGAGCCAGATGCCGAACTCCGGGGCCGAGAGCGGGAATGCGAATTCGGCATCCGATGCCGGACCCGAATCCGAAACCAGGTCGCTCCTGTTCACTTCGGTTGCCCCTTCCGTACGTGCTGGCGACACTCGGCCGGTGGTCCGAGTGCGGGGTGTCGAGAGGAAGAATGTCGCTGTGCGGCCATCCGGGCATGGGGCTCTGAAAACTCGAAGAGTTCGCCCGTGAGCGGGCCGATGCCGGTGACGGCGAATTGAGCGGGGAACCGGGGGCGCGTACGTGAAGGTGCGGTCGGCGCCATCGGGGATCGGTGCCCCGGGTCGGACCTCCGGCCTGCCGGGGTCCGTTCACGAAACGAGTCTGTATGTGCCCTGGGAATTTTTCAAGAACGACCAAACGGAATGTCTTATTCTCGCAGGTGCGGGGAGGGCGACTTTCTGGACATAGGGCTGCGTCCGCCTCTCCCGACACCGGATCCGGCGCTTCCGCCGGCGCTCCTGCCGCCTCGGGGCCGGTGCCAGGGTGCACTTTGGGGCGAATCGCACCGTTGATTTGGGTGAAACCTGTGGACCTTGCGAAGGTTGGTTAAAGGATGTTATATGGCTCGGTAAACCAGCCCCGGGTCAGGATTGGCGTACTTCTCGAAGGCTTGACCCCTGTGATACGTTCCAGGCGAAGGTGCACCGGATCCGCGTCATCGAGTGCGTGCGACGAGCGGACACCCCTTATTTCGACACGGTTCGAAAGGGTCCGACAGGAGCGGGAAATCCTGTGGATCACGGACCTGAAGTCGGTATTCAGCTGGCTCTCGCCAATTCATCGACCACCTGCCCGGCGGGCGGCCGTGCCCAGCAGGCAATATCTCGACAGGGAGGTCTCATGGGTCTGCAATTCGGCTTCTGTTTCGGTACCTCGTTGCGTCATGACGTGACGCGGGACCACTTGTGGAAATTGCTCGACGTGGTGGAGCAGTACGGATTCGATTCGTTCTGGTTCTACAACAACAACGGGGACGGCATGCCCCCGCCGCTTGAGCTGGCACGGGAAGTGGCCCACCGGACGTCCGCGCTGGTCTTCGGTCCGCACGTCCTGGTCGCCGCCGGCCTGGAACCTTCCGCGGTGGTCCGCGAACTGACCGACCTGTACCGGCGGTCGAACGGCCGGTTCGTCGCCCAGCTCGGCATCGGCGGCCCCCGCGAGGCCCTCATCCGGGACCCCGCCGAGGCGGCCGCCGCCCTGGAGGACATCCTGCGCCGCCTGCGCCGCCTCGTCGGGGAGTCCGCCGGGGAAGCCAGCGGCAGCGGCCCGACCGGGGTGCCGCCCGTCTGGCTGGGCGGAGGCCGGGAGAGGACCGTACGGCGCGTCGCCGCCCTCGCGGACGGCTGGGTCCCCGCGTTCATCACCCCCGCCGAGTACCGCCGGCGCCTGAAGGTCCTGGACGAGGAGCGGCAGCACCTCGGCCGCACCGAGCACATCACCCGCGCGGTGCAGCTCGTCTACGTGCCGCCCGCCATCGACACCCCCGAGCTCCGGCGCGAGCTGGACGCCGAGGTCTCGGCCCACAAGCAGGGCTGCACCAGCCGCGACGTCTATGCCGTCGGCGGCGACCGGGCGTTGCGCGAGCGCCTGGCCGAGTTCGCGGACGTCGGCGTCGAACACGTCATCCTGGTCCCCGCCCGCGCGGTCCCCGACTGGGAAGCCGAGATCGCCCGGCTCCACCACACCGTCACCACGTCGTTCGGCTAGCACGTCCGTGGCTGCGCGGCTCCGTGGCTCCCGGTTCTCCCTCGCCGAAGCGGCGCTTCACCGGTGGCGGGCCCTGTCACGGGTCCGCCATCACGTCCGCAGTCGGAGTCGTCGGCCGGTTCGACGTCCTTCTTGGTTTGTCGGGAAGTGCCCCCGCAATGAACGATAGTTGAGCAACCGGGCGGCGCCGTCCGGCGGAGAAGGTGCCCACCCTGACCCGCTGCTCCACTGAAAGCTGGCCGACTCCCCATGGACCTGGCACACGAGGCGATCGACGGCCTCCTCACGGACTACCTGTATGGGGACGACCGCGCCCTCGACAGCCTGCTGGCAGCGGGGCCGGCGAGTCTTCGTCGGCTCCTCGCCATTCGGGCGGGCCGGGCCGAGCCGGGCTGGGACATGGCGGAGATCGTGCGCCGCGACCGGGACGACTACCGGCGCCCCTTGGAAGCGCAGATACACCTTGCCCGTGCCTTCCCGGACACCTTCTTCGACGAGGTTGCGGAGGACCCTGCGCAGGAATCGGCACTCATGGAGACGCTGGAGTACATCAAGGATCCGCGAGCCCTGCCGTTCCTGGAACGCCAACTGCGCACCCGTAGCCCGGAGTACCGCCGTCGAGCGCTGCGGGGTCTGGCCGAGAACGGTTCGGCCGATCACACCGAGGCCGTCGCCGCGTGCCTGGCGGATCCCGAGACGCGGTCCGAAGCGGTGGACACGCTGGCGCGGCTGGGTGACGTCCGTGCGGTCGGGCCGTTGCTGCGCGAGCACCTGGCGGACGACTCCTCGTTCGCCCGGTGTGCCGGAGCAGCCCTCGACCAGGTCGAGCAGCGCATCGGCGGGCCGCTGGTACCGCCGGTCTGGCGCGAGCTGGGGCCGGCGGTGTTCACCGCGCAGGCCGTGATGGGCGTGCCGTGGTGCGTGGCCGAGGTTCTGGTGGAGCCCGGTCAGACGGTCCGGGGCGGCGAACTCATGGCCGTCCTGGAGAACGACGCGATCTGCCAGGAGCTGATCGCGGACTGGCCCGGCACGGTCACGGAGGTCCGGATCGCGGTGGACGACGAAGTTCCTGAGGGGGCCGTCCTGCTCGTTGTCCAGTCCCGTCGCCGGATCGGCTAGCCGAGGTTCCGGCCTCCCGTCAGCATGCTTATTCCTGACGGGAGATGAGCAAGAGACCCCCTGTTATGGTGCGCTTATGTCATTGATCAAGAAGTTCCAAGTCACCTTCGACTGCGCGGAACCCCGGCGGGTCGCCCGCTTCTGGTGCGAGGTGCTGGGGTACGAATCGCCGTCGCCGAAGGGGTTCGCCACCTGGGACGAGTACGACCGCTCCCAGCCTGTCGAGGACCGGGGTTCGTGGTCAGCCTGCATCGACCCCTCAGGTGTGGGCCCGCGACTGTTCTTCCAGCGCGTTCCCGAGGGCAAGGTCGTCAAGAACCGGGTGCACCTCGACGTGCGGGTCGGCACCGGGCTCGTGGGCGAGGAGCGCCTCGCCACGCTCGAAGCCGAGTGCACCCGGCTGCTCGCGCTCGGCGCGGTACGCGTCCAACTGCTCTACGACGGCACCGATTCGTGCATCGTGATGCAGGACATCGAGGGCAACGAGTTCTGCGTCGACTGAGCCTGCCCCGAACCGGCGAGGCGGGGAGCCCGTCGGGCCGAGCGCGACACCGACCTCGCCGGCCTCGACCCGGCGGGCCGGGCCGATGGGCGGCGGCGGTGGTACGGGGCTGGCGGAGTGGAATTCCAGGACGCGTGGTGGGAATACGCACGACCCTCCCGGGCGGGGCGGCACGCTTCCTGGTGACCCACAGCAGGGCTGTGGCCGAGCACTCAGGAGGAACCCGCCCATGAGCAGTCACGGACACCCGGACGGGGTGCGAGGCACCTCTCCCGCGGCGAAGGCGTCGGCGAGCCGTCACGTCGTCGCGTTCTACCAGACCGGCACGACCACGGGTGACCCCGGCAGCCAGTACGTCTCCCCGGTGCCCCTGATCGGTCACGCGGACGTGGTGGAGGTGGCCGCGTTCCACCTCAACGATCCCGCCCAGTACCCGATCCTCACCCTGAACGACGACCCGCCCTCCGCGGCCAAGTACGTCCCGATGTGGCGTGACATCGCCTCGGTGCAGGCGAAGGGCGTCAAGGTCACCGCGCTCCTCGGCGGCGCCGCGCAGGGGACGTACGGGCTGCTCGACAAGGACTTCGGCATGTACTACCCGCCCGTCCGCGACGCCCTCAGGACGTACCGGCTGGACGGCATCGACCTCGACGTCGAGGAAGCGTTCCACGAGGCGACCGCCGAGAGGCTCATCCGTCAGCTGCGCTCCGACTTCGGGCCGGACTTCCTGATCACTTTTGCCCCGGGGCCCGGCGAGCTCACCGTGCCCGAGGGCGGCAACCTCCCCTTCCTCGACTACCGCACGCTCGAGAAGCAGGTCGGCCCCCTGATCCGCTGGTACAACACCCAGTTCTACTGCGGCAACGGCAGCCTCGCCGACACCGCCGACTACGACGCGGTCATCCGGAACCAGTTCCCCGCGTCCAAGGTCGTCGCCGCCGGCATCACCAACGACAACCTGGACTGCGAGGGCTACGTCGACATGCCGGTCCTCCAGCGGACCCTGCGCGCTCTTGCCGACAAGTACCCGGACTTCGCCGGTGCCGCGGGCTGGGAATACGCGCTCTCCCGCAACGTCGACGGCCCCAACTGCCCCACCGGCCCTGCCAGCTGGTACTGCGCCGTCCGTCAGGCGCTCGTCGCCCCGGCGGCCAAGGCCTGACGGTGTAGCTCCGCGGAGGTCTCCGGCTTGGTGGCATCCGACCGCGGAGCCTCCACGCCGGCCAGCAGGGCCGTCGTGCATTCCTCGGTGAGGTCTTCCGCGTGCGGTGGCAGCGGTTGCCCGGCGCGCAGATGGCGGCGGACCACGGACAGCGGCAGGTCGATCAGGGCCAGGGTGATGCGCTCGTGGTCCTGGGGGCCCGCCGCGCCGAGGGTTTCGGCGAGGGAGCCGATGGAGTCGAGCACGCGTTGGTTGCCGAGGTCCGCGCGCTCCTTGTGTTCCTCGGACCAGCCGGCGCGGCCGAACTCCTCGGCGCCGTAGAGGAGGAGCGAGGCTTCCTGCGGGTGGGCGCGGCTCCAGGAGATGACGTGCCGGGCGACCGCGCGGGCGGCCGGGTGGGGGTCGGGGGCGCTGCCGAGTGCGGCGAAGTGCCCCTCCTGGAAGCGCTCCACGGTCCGCAGCCACACCTCGGCGAGCAGGGCCGTACGGCCGGGGAAGCGGTGGTACATGGACCCGCTCGGCGCGCCGATCGCCTGGGCGACGGCGGACATGGTCACGCCGGCCGGCCCGGCGGAGGCGGCCAGCCGGACGGCGGCGTCGAGGATCTGGTCGGTGTCGAATCGGGGTGGTCTCGCCATGAATCAGAGGGTACCCTCCAGATTATTAGAGGATGGTCTCTAATAATCTGAAGGGGAGGACGCATGGGCGTCTACAACGTGCACGAGCGCCTGCTGGCCGCCAAGGCGAGCGAGGTGGGCGCGCTCGTCGACAGCCTGTCGGGCGGCTCGGCGGACCGGCTCTGGGCGCACGCGAACTGGCCCGCGATGGAGTTCGACCGCCCACTGGCGGTCGGCGCGACCGGCGGCCACGGCCCGGTCCGCTACACGGTCACCGCGTACGTGCCCGGGGTCTGGGTCCGCTTCACCTTCAGCGGGCCGCGCGGATTCCACGGCTTCCACGAGTTCACGGTGCTGCCCGTCGACGAAGAACGCACCCTGCTGCGGCACACCCTCGCGATGAAGGCCGGCGGCCTGGAGCGCCTGACCTGGCCGGCGGCCTGGCGCCCGATGCACGACGCCTGCCTGGAGGACGGCCTGGACCGCGCCGAGCTCGCCTGCACGGGCACGGTGGCCCGCCCGGCCCGCTGGACCCCGTACGTACGCCTGCTCCGCGCGTTCGCACACAGGTGAACAACGACACGGGGCCGCCTGCCGGCGGTTTCGAGCGCGGCCCTCCGGCCGATGATCTCGTCTGATCTCGCCGTCCTCGTCCGGCAGGCGTACGTGCCCCGGAACAGCTGGTCAGCGGCTGCTGTCCGGGCGGTGGACGGTGAGGTTGCCGTAGGCCGGCAGAACGCCGGCCAGGTCGCCGGGCTTGTCCCGCAACGTGCCGTCCAGGAAGGCGAGGGTGGCCGCGGCGACGACGCGCGGGCTCTCGGAGCGGCCCAGGGAGCCGACGATCGAGGGCACGGGCGGCAGATACAGGGGGCCGTCCATGAACGTGAGATGTGCGGCGCCGGGGATGGTGAGCCGATAGCTCGTCGCGGTGCTGGACTTGAGCGCCTCGGTGAGGCGGGGCAGGTAGCGCGGGTCGGTTGCCGGGGTGACGGCCTGGGTGAGCGCGAGCGTCGGCTGGTCGAGGGCGGGGGAGGTGGGGCCGTGGGGGAAGCCGTCCAGATCGATGACGGCGTGGAAGCGGCGGTCCTGCCGGGCTGCCTGGAGGGCGGCGGCACCACCCATGGAGTGTCCGGCCACCGCGACCCGGCCGGTGTCCAGGTGTCCGCTCAGCGGGTCGGCGGTCTCACCCCGGTCCAGACCGTCCAGCTGGGTGAGGACGAAGCCGAGGTCGGCGGCCCGAATCGCTGTCCAGTCGGCCGCCAGTTTCTCGTCCTGGTCCGGGTCGCCGGTGGAGGTGGTCTCGGTGGTGATCGTCCGGCCGTCGGAGAGGACGACGGCGGCGGAGTCGTACGGGTGGTCGAGGGCGGCGACCACGTAGCCGTGGCTGGCCAGTTCCTCCGCCCAGGCGGTGTTCTGGGTGCGTACTCCGCCCGACCCGGGAGAGAACAGGACGACGGGGAACCGCCCCCGCCCGCCGTCCACCGGGGCGTCGAATACAGAATGGGTGTGGGCACGCGGAACACCGTCGACCAGGAAACCCGGCAGGCCGACCTGGTGGGCGAGGGCGTCGGAGACGGTGCGCGCCTCGTGCTCCGTGCGTCCGAGGTACTGGGCCCGCTGCGTGCCGGCGGGGCTCTTCTGTGCGGGGTACCAGAGCTGGACCACGACCGTGCGCCGGTCGTCCGGATCGGTGGTGAAGGTCTCGGGGCGGTGCGGGTCGGTCCACTGGACCAGGCGGGTGCCGACCGCGAACTCGCCTGTCGGGGTGGGGAATTCGGGTACAGGAAGGGCCCACGCGGCCGCCGGGCCCGCGGCGATCAGGCCGACGCAGGCCATCGATCCCGGCAGCGCCAGCCACCAGCGGGCCCGCCACGCGGGTCGGCCGGGACGGCGCCGGAGCGGCCGCAGCAGGGGGGAGAGGGCGAACGGCAACGCGAAGGCGGCGCCTGCCAGGACCGGCAGCATCTGCCAGCGGATCCCCGTCACGCTCAGCAGGATCGCGGACAGTACGAGAACGGCTCCCGCCGCGATCGTGACGCGTGGACGGGCGGAGGGGGGAAGCCAGCGCGCCGTCACCAGTGCGATGGCGCCCAGCAGGGCAAGGATTTCCAGGGGGGACATGTACAGCCCCGTGATGATCTCGGTCACCAGGCCATATTCGGCGCCGGGTACGCGCTGCCACATCGATCCCGGGTCGCCGTCGTGTGCCACCGGGGTCGCAATCCGTGGCAGCTCCCGGTGCGACCGGAGTGGCAATCGAGCACGCCGGATCGGCGGCCGCCCTACGACCACGGGAGGTAGCGGGACTCCTCCTGCGGTCGTACCTCGGCACGGTGCCATCAGACGGTGGACGCATGTGCTCCCTGGGGCCCGCGCCCTACCGTGACAGGGCCGCCTGCACGCGGTGGAGGCCCCGGCCGGGGCCACCATGACGCCGAATCGACAGGGACGTGTGATGACCGAGGCGGCCGCGGAACCCGGCGATGCCTACCGGGATCGGGTGCGGGCGTTGACGCGGGTGCGGTGGGCGAGGACGGCCTCACGGCTGACGAGATACACCGACCTGGCCTCCGCACGAGCGGCGCGACTGGTGACAGCCGCCGGGCGCCGGTGCTCTCGGCTGCCGCCCATGGTGTGGGACGCGCTGCTGCCGACGCTTCTCCTGCTCAACATCGTGACCACCCACGCGCCGCATGAGCTGCCGGTGGCCGTCGCCCTCACCGCCGCTCTCGCGCTGCCCCTGCTGTGGCGGCGCCGGGCCCCGCTCACGGTGTTCGGCACCGTGGCAGCCGCGGCCTTCGTCCAGTGGCTGACGGACGTCCAACTCCCGGCGGACGTCTGCCTGTTGGTGGCCCTCTACACGGCAGCCGCGAACTCGGGCCGGCGCGGCACACTCGTCGCCGGTGCCGTCGTGGAGGCAGGGGCTCTGCTGGCCTGCCTGCGCTGGGCGACGGAAGGCGCATTCCTGACCCCCTTCGTCGCGGTCACCGCGATGGTCGTCGCCGCCGCCGTCCTGGGTGTGAACGTGCGGACCACGCGCGCCTACCTCGCGGCCGTGGAGGAACGGGCCGCACGCCTGGAGCAGCAACAGGAACAGCAGGCGCGACTGGCCGTCGCCGAGGAGAGGACACGTATCACCCGGGAGATGCACGACATCGTCACCCACAACCTGTCCGTCATGGTCGCGCTCACCGACGCCGCCGTCTACGCGCAGCACCGGTCGCCCGACAAGGCCACCACCGCGATGCTCCAGATCTCCGAGACGGGCCGGCAGGCCCTGACCGACATGCGGCGCTCGCTGGGCATCCTGCGGACCGACGAACCGGACGCGGAACGCCACCCGCTACCCGGCATCGCCCAACTGGAGGCCCTCGCCGACCAGATGTGCGCCGCCGGGCTGCCGACCCGCATCGAGGTCCAGGGCGGCCACACCCACATACCCGCCACCGCACAACTGACCGTCTACCGCCTGGTACAGGAAGCCTTGACCAACACCCTCAAACACACACCCGCCGGCACACGCGCGAAGGTCCGGATACGGTGCTCGACCGGGACCGTCACCGTGGACGTCACCGACAGCGGCCCCCGCCCGCCGCTTCCCGGCGCCACACCGTCCGGCCACGGCATCCCCGGCATGCGCGAGCGCTCGGCCGCCTACGGGGGGACGTTGCGGGCCGGACCGCTTCCGGGTGGCGGCTGGGGAGTCCACACCCGCCTCCTCCTCGACAGCGGCGGAGCGGCGTCCGCATGACGATCCGCATCCTGATCGCCGACGACGAAGCACTGCTCCGGATGGCCTTCAGCACGGTCCTGGAGGCCCAGCCCGACATGGCACCGGTCGGCGAAGCCGCGGACGGCGCCCAGGCCATCCGCCTCGCCCGGGAGCTGCGCCCCGATGTCGTCCTCATGGACGTCCGGATGCCCGGGATCGACGGGATCGAGGCGACCCGGCAGGTCATCCGGATCTCCCCGCAGAGCAGAGTGCTGATCCTCACCACCTTCGACCTGGACGAATACGCCTTCGCCGGACTCAGCGCCGGAGCCTCGGGCTTCCTGCTGAAGAACACCAGGCCCGAGGAACTGCTCACCGCGATACGCAGCGTCGCCGGGGGCGACGCGGTGGTGTCCCCGCGGGTCACCCGCCGCCTGCTGGAGCACCTGCGCCCGCACATCCCGGACGGCAGCAGCGCCGACCCCGACGACCGGCTGGGCCGACTCAGCGCCCGTGAACGCGAGGTGCTCGTCCAGGTGGGCTGCGGCCTGTCCAACACGGAGATCGCGGCCGTCCTGTACCTCGCGGAGGCGACCGTGAAGTCCCATCTGGGGCGAATCCTGCACAAGCTCGAACTCCGCGACCGGATACAGGCGGTGGTCTTCGCCTACGAGAGCCGCCTCATCCACCCCGCATGACGCCGCCGAGCGCCTCGCCGCCGCCCGCCCCGGGTCCGGTGTCGGGACGGGAACCGTGACGTCGCCGTCGGCGTCCCCGTTCAAACCAAGTCGTCTACGACCAGGGCTCGCGGCTCCCTGAGTTCCGAGCAGAAAGACAGTGATGACTCAGCAAGATCACCAGGCCCTGCCCGCACCCGGGCCGGACGCCTCCGGTCGGGCCCCGGGAACCACGGCCGGAGGGGGACCTTCGCGGTCGATACGGCCGTGGCTGCCGGCCTTGCTGTGCGCCCTGGGGTTCCTGGCGGTCTACCTGCTCGCCGTCTGGACCCCGTTCGGGCAACGGGGGGAGAACTCCCTGATGAACGGGAACGGCGGCGAACCGGCGTGGATCTACGACTGGTCGGGGTCGACCTTCGACTCGGCGGCCATGCCCCCGCTGGAGTTCACCGCCCTGCCCACCCTGGTCGTGGGGATGGCCGTGATCGTGGTCGTCGCCCTGGTGCGGCGGTGCTGGTGGCAGGGCTGCGCGGCGATCGGGGTCGTCCTGGGCACGTTCGGGGGCACCGAGGTGTGCAGCAAGATGGTCCTGCCCCGCCCCGACCTGGTGAACGCGCCCGCCATGCTCACCGAGGTGAGCTTCCCCAGCGGGCACGCGGCCGTCCCCATCGGGCTGGTCCTCGGCGCCGCCCTCGTCGCCTCCCCGCGCCTGCGCCCCTACGTCACCGCGGTCGGCATGCTGTGGCTCACCGTCACCGCCGGCGCCGTGCAGGCGCTCTACCACCACCGGCCCAGCGACGTGCTGGGGGCCGCGCTGCTGGGCTGCGCCTGTTACGGTCTCGCGCTCTGGCTGCTGCCGGCCTCCGCCGCACCGGGCGTCGCGCGCAGCCCCCGGGCTCTGCCGGCCGTCGCCCTCGTCCTGTCGGCGGCCGCCGCGCTCGCCGCCGGCGCGCGGGACGACTCCGTCACGGGACCGCTGATCTTCGCGGCGGCGGCCTTCCTGTGCGCGGCCCTGGTCTGGTGCACCGTGGTGGCGGGACCTGCCCGCGTCGCGCGTCGAACGCGGCTGGCCGTGGGCTGACCGTCCGGCACGTTGTCCGGGCGATGGGCCGGGGCCGTGGGGGGGGGCGTGGGGGGTTTGCCGCCCGGGGGCGCGGGTCCAAACGGGTGGGGGGGTTGGATTTAAAAAAAAGAAGCAGCCCCCCACAAAAAAACTGTATTTA
>NZ_JBHWIO010000052.1:36213-60213 GCF_042732075.1 Kitasatospora sp. NPDC059812 | reverse complement strand
TGGGATTGAACCAGTGACCCCTACCGTGTCAAGGTAGTGCTCTCCCGCTGAGCTAATCGCGCCTGGTGTGGCGGTCCTGCAGCAGACCCCGAAGGGCCCGACGTGCGCGATACTGGGATTGAACCAGTGACCCCTACCGTGTCAAGGTAGTGCTCTCCCGCTGAGCTAATCGCGCCTGGTGTGGCGGTCCTGCAGCAGACCCCGAAGGATCCGACGTGCGCGATACTGGGATTGAACCAGTGACCCCTACCGTGTCAAGGTAGTGCTCTCCCGCTGAGCTAATCGCGCGGGGAGGTCTTCCGGCCGGAACCGGTCGAACCTCTCGGAGGTGGAGACGGGATTTGAACCCGTGTACACGGCTTTGCAGGCCGTTGCCTCGCCTCTCGGCCACTCCACCAGGCAACACACGAAGAACGATCTTACACTGTTCTCCATCGAGCGGACGACGAGATTCGAACTCGCGACCCTCACCTTGGCAAGGTGATGCTCTACCAACTGAGCCACGTCCGCCTGTCTCCCGGGACCTTCACCGCTTTTCTTCGGCTGCGCTCCCTGGCGACGTGTTGAACTCTAGCGGATTCCTGGGCCAGCTAAAAATCCGTTCCCGCAGCGTGCCGATGGGATGCCCGCCGAGCGCCTCCCCGCCGCCCCCTCGACCCGGCCACCGGCCGCCACCTGCGGCGCTTCCGGACGATCATCCGCAGGCCACCCGGCGCACACCCGCGCGACGCCGGGCGCTGCTCACACCCCCGAGTCACACCCCCGCGCCGGGCCCGCACCCCCGACCTACACTTCAGGCACCGCCGCCCAGGACCACCGCGCAGGAGAACCGTGTCCGGCCCCACCGAACCCAGCACCCCGCTCGCCCGCTTCGGCGGCCGCCTGGCCACCGGCCTGCGTGACGTCACCTCGGACCCGGCGGCCCTGGACTCCACCGGCTACTGGGCCGTCGCCTACGACTTCGAGGGTCGGCTGACCTGCGCCCGCTTCGACGACGTCCGCCCCGCCCCCGCGCCGCCCTCGGGCGCCGGCTGGCGCGGACCGGAGGCCGGCGACTGGCACAGCTCCCTGGACCGCTCCGCCTACACCGCGGGCGTACGCCGCATCCGCGAGCACATAGCCGCCGGCGAGGTCTACCAGGCGAACCTCTGCCGCGTGCTGTCCGCACCGCTGCCCGACCCGGCCCGCAGCGACGTCGACGCCCTCACCGGCCTCCTCGCCCACGGCAACCCCGCCCCCTACGCCGGCACCATCCGCCTGCCCGGGTACGGCGTCGAGATCGCCACCGCCTCACCCGAGCTGTACCTGCGCCGCACCGGCCGCACCGTCTCCTCCGGCCCGATCAAGGGCACCGGCCGCACCGAGGACGACCTCCTCGACAAGGACCACGCCGAGAACGTGATGATCGTCGACCTGGTCCGCAACGACCTCGGGCAGGTCTGCGCGACCGGCAGCGTCACCGTCCCCGACCTGTGCGCCGTCGAGAAGCACCCCGGCCTGGTCCACCTGGTGTCCACCGTCGAGGGCACCCTGCGCGAGGGCGCCGGCTGGCCCGAGCTGCTCGCCGCCACCTTCCCGCCCGGCTCCGTCACCGGCGCCCCCAAGTCCAGCGCCCTGCGGATCATCGACGCCCTGGAGACCGCCCCGCGCGGCCCGTACTGCGGCGCCGTCGGCTGGGTCGACGCCGACCGCGGCGAGGGCGAACTCGCCGTCGGCATCCGCACCTTCTGGCTCGACCGGACCGACCCCGAGGCGCCCGTGCTGCGCTTCGGCACCGGCGCCGGCATCACCTGGGGCTCCGACCCCGACCGCGAGTGGGCGGAAACCGAACTGAAGGCCGCCCGCCTGGTCGCGATAGCGTCGGGCAGCGACACCGACCCGACGGGGGCATGAACCGCCCGCCCCCACCCCGCCCAAGGAGCAGCCCTCGATGCAGAACCCGACCACGAGCTGGGTCAACGGGGCGCTCGTCGACTCCGCCGACGCCGCCGTCTCGGTCCTCGACCACGGACTCACCACCGGCGACGGGGTGTTCGAGACCCTGAAGGCCACCGACGGCCGGGCCTTCGCCGTCACCCGGCACCTCGACCGGCTCACCCGCTCCGCCCGCGGCCTCGGCCTGCCCGACCCGGACCACGACCTGGTCCGCGAGGCCTGCGCCCAGGTCCTCGCCGCCAACCCGGCCCCGCTCGGCCGCCTGCGCGTCACCTACACGGGCGGCACCTCCCCGCTCGGCTCCGAGCGCGGCACCGCCGGCCCCACCCTCGTCGTCGCCCTCGGCGCGATCAACCGCCGCCCCGACGAGACCGCCGCCGCCGTCGTCCCGTGGCGCCGCAACGAGCACAGCGCCGTCGCCGGCCTCAAGACCACCTCGTACGCCGAGAACGTCGTCGCCCTGGCCGCCGCCCACCGCGCCGGCGCCTCGGAGGCCCTGTTCGCCAACACCGTCGGCCTGCTCTGCGAGGGCACCGGCTCCAACGTCTTCGTCGTCCTCGGCGGCCGCCTGCTCACCCCCACCCTCGCCTCCGGCTGCCTGGCCGGCATCACCCGGCAGCTGGTCGTCGACTGGTGCGGCGCCGAGGAGGCCGACCTGCCGCTCAGCGCCCTCCAGGACGCCGACGAGGTCTTCCTGACCTCCACCACCCGTGACGTCCAGGCCGTGACCCGGGTGGACGACCGCGAGCTGCCCGGCATCGGCCCCGTCACCGCCAAGGCCATGGCCGTCTTCGCCGAACGCAGCGGCGACGACCTCGACCCGTGATCCCCGCAACGGCAACCCGGGCATAGGGGCCCGGGCGCGGGGAAGGGACCACCACATGACCACGACGCTGCGCCCCGAGGGCCCGGAGACACCCACCGACGCCGGCGGCCGCACCAGGCGCTGGCAGATCTGCGCCAACGGCCGCCAGGTCGGCGCGCTGCGCACCACCGCCATCCCGCACGGCAGCCAACTCTGGGGCGAGATATCGGAGTTGGAGGTCAGAGAAGGCCGGGGTCGGGGCCGCGGCACGTTCGGCGCGCTGGCCGCGGAGGAGGTGCTGCGCAACTGGGACTGCACCCGGGTGGACGCCAACATCCCCGAGACGGCGCGGATCGCCCGGGGGCTCGCCACCACCCTCGGCTACACCGAGCGGATGCGGAACCTGGCCAAGCGGCTGACCGCCGCCCCCGCCCTGCCCGCCGGCATCACCGCCGACCGGATCGAGCCCCCGGAGTTCCAGGCCTGGCTCGACCGGGCCGCGCGGGGCTACCTCCGCTCGCTCGTGGAGTCCGGGCTCAGCGAGGAGCAGGCCCGCGCCCGATCCCAGCTGGACCACCAGCGCCAGCTCCCGCAAGGCGCCGACAGCCCCGGCGTCGCCCTGCGCCGCCTGCGCGCGGACGGCGAAGCCGAGCCGCTCGGCTCGCTCTGGGTGGACTTCCACCGGCGCGACCTGCCGAACGGCGGGCCGCTCGCCTGGGTGATGACCGTCGAGGTGTCCCCGGCCCACCGGGGCCGGGGACACGGCCGCACGCTGATGCTGCTCGCCGAACGCGAGTGCCTGGCCGCCGGCGTGCGCGACCTCGGCCTCAACGTGTTCGCCGGGAACGAGGTCGCGATCCGCCTCTACGCCTCGCTCGGCTACCGGGTCACCAACCGCATCTACGGAAAGCCGCTGTGACCCGACGTGACGTCAGGAACCCGCCGCCGCCTCGATGGCGGCCACGATGCGGTCCCGCAGGCCGTCCTGGCTCTGCCCGCCGTCCAGCCGTTGCCCGCCGATCACGTACGTCGGCGTGCCGGTGACCCCGATCGCCCGGCCCTCGGCCTGGTCGGCGTCCACGGTGAGCATGTGCCGGCCGTCGATCAGCGCGGTGTCGACCTCCTCGGCGTCCACCCCGACGGCCCGGGCCACCTCCAGCAGCACCTGCTGCCCGCGGGCGTCCAACTCCTCGGTCCGGGCCAGCAGCGCCTCCACGAACGGCCAGCCCAGCCCCTGCGCGAACGCCTCCTCGGCGGCCTCCGCGGCCGCGTAGGCGTGCTTGTGCTTCTCCAGCGGGAAGTGGCGGACCTCGACGGGCAGCGCGTCGCCGTACCGCGCGCGCAGTGCCCGTACGTCGTCCAGCGCGGTGCGGCAGTCCGGACACTGGAGGTCGCACCAGAACTCGAGCCGGGGGAGGGAACCATCGATCATTCCCCCAGTGTTTCACTAGTGGGCGCCCGCTCCGGCCGACGGTGCGCCCCTGCGAAGGCCGACAGGGAGGCAGTGATGACCAGGACGACCGGAAGCGAAGGAGTACTGCCGTGCTGACGGCGGCGATCAGCTTCGCGCTCACGGCGGGCGGGGTGGCCGTGGCCGGCCTGCGGGCCTACCGGCGGCGGTTCCTGTCCGCGACCCGCTGGTTCGCGGTGGCCCTGGTGCCCGCCGGGCTCTACCTGACCGGCCTGTTCCCGGTGGCCCGGACGATCGGCAGCGAGTTCGCCGACTGGGCGACGAGGCTGGTGTTCGACCCCCGGGTCTGGACCGGCATCGTGCTGCTCGGCCTCTCCGCGCTCCTGCTGGTGACGACGCGCTGGGTGGGCCGCCGGGGCGCCGTGGACGCCGCGCCGGACCGCCCGGCGGCCGCCGGTGCCGCGCCCGAGCGCCCGGCGGTGGCCGCCACGCCGCCGAAGAAGCCGGCGACGGGCAAGCCCGCGGGGGGCAAGCGGGACGACGGCCTCGGCGACTTCTCCGACATCGAGGAGATCCTCCGCAAGCGCGGCATCTGAGCGGCATCCGAACGCGGCATCCGAACCCCTGCGGGGGTCGGCGTCAGGCGGAGGGCACGGCCTCCGCCGAGCGCTGCCGTGCCCGGTAGGCGGCGACGTGCAGCCGGTTGCCGCAGGTGCGGCTGTCGCAGTAGCGCCGGGAGCGGTTGCGGGAGAGGTCCACGAAGACCCGGGCACAGTCCGGCGCCTCGCAGCGGCGCAACCGCTCCCGCTCGCCCGCCATCAGGATGAAGGCCAGCGCCATGCCCAGCTCGGCGGCGAGGTGGTCGCCGAGCGCGGCGTGCGGCGCGAAGTAGTGGATGTGCCAGTCGTGGTGGTCGTGGTTGGTCAGCCGCGGCGTCGTACCGGCGGCCGCGACGATCCGGTTGACCAGTTCGGCGGCCTCGGCGGTGGACTCCGTCCCGAACACCTCGCGCAGCCGGGTGCGCAGCTCGTGCACCTTGCGCAGGTCGTTCTCGGTCAGCGAGTCGATCTCGCTGATCTCCTGGCCGACCACGAAGGCGTCCAGTGCGGCCACGTCCGGCAGCCGCTCGGTGCCGCACACCTCGGGCGCGGTGTTGAGCAGCTCGACGAGGATGCTCAGTGCGCACTCGGTGTCATGGGTGATCAGCACGTTGGGGACTCCTCGCGCAGGGGACTCCGGAACCCCGCGTCCACGGTTACCCCAGACCATACCGGGCCTTGCGGCGGAAGGGCGGTGGGTTCTTTCGAAGGTGCGTACGGATTCCGTCAGAGTGCCGTGGAGCGGACGGCGTCCGGGCGGCCGGGCCCGCGAAGGACCCCCCGAAATGCCGACGGCGCCCGGCAGCGAGGCCGGCCACCCGTATGGATGGCCGGCCTCGTTGCCGGGCGCCTGCGGTGTCGCGGACCCGCTCCGATGGGATCGGGCCGCCCACCGGCCCCGAGGCCGCGTCGCGCGCGGCTGAGTGCTGCCGTGCCCCCGAGTAGGACGGCAGCGGTGACGGCAGGAGGTACCACCCCGCCGATGGCGGGGCGTGACCGCCTCCGGGCGGGATCAGCTTTCGGCGAGGATGTGGGACAGCTCCCGGTCGAGGTCGAAGTGGCGGTGTTCGGTGCCGGGTGGCACCGCGGCGTCCGTCCGCTTGAGAAATGACTCAAGCGCCCGGGCCGGGGCTTCCAGCAGGGCTTCTCCTTCCGGAGAGCTCAGCGCGATGCAGACCACCCCTTGCCCGTGGCTGCGGGACGGCCAGACCCGGACGTCGCCGGTACCGGTCGGTCGGTGCAGCCCCTCCGCGAGGAGATCTCGGGCGAACACCCACTCCACGGTCTCGTCGGCGCCCGTGTGGAACGTGGCGTGCACGGCGTAGGGGTCGGCGGTGTCGTAGCGCAGGCCCGCGGGGACGGGCAGTGAGGACTCGCTGGACACGATGAGGCGCAGGTGCAGCTCGCAGCTGACCGTGGTGTTCATAAGCGCCATGGCCTTTCGCTCAGTGTGCGCTCGGGGAATCGCACGTCGGCGAACGGACCATCCCACCCCCAAGCCCGATGTAAACCCCTCTGTCCCGATTCGGGCGCGAGTCGTACCCCTTACGGCGCATTGCGGAATCATCCCGGAGTGGCCCGGTCGGGCATTACCGGGCCGCTTCTTGGTTAGTTTCCTGGCATGACTGTGCGAAACGACAAGACGGCCAAGAACACGGGATCGGGTGAACCGGTCACGTCGGATGACGCGGCCGGCTCCCGCGCCCCGGCGTTCGTCCGCCGCTCGCGGCCGCTGCACCTCGCCTGGCAGGCGGCGATCTTCCTGGCCGGCCTCGCCGTGGTCGTCCTCGGCGTGATCATGCTGCCGCTGCCCGGCCCCGGCTGGGTGGTGATCTTCCTGGGCATGGGGGTCTGGGCCACCGAGTTCGACTGGGCCCGGCTGGTGCTGCGGTGGAGCCGCCGCAAGGTCGCCGAGGCCGCCCGGCGGGCCATGGACCCGCGGGTGCGCCGCCGCAACCTCACCGTCACCGCCATCGGCCTCGCCGCGGTCGTCGGGATCGGCGGCTGGTACTTCGCCCGGTACGGCCTGGCCGTCCCCTGGACGGCGGGCGAGAGCTGAGCGGTCCGGGGCCGGGGCCGCCGTGACCAGGGTGTTCGGACCACCCTCCGGGATGCGGTAATGTTTTCCCTGCACCCGGGCGATTAGCTCAGCGGGAGAGCACTTCGTTCACACCGAAGGGGTCACTGGTTCGATCCCAGTATCGCCCACCGGAATGCATTGTGATACGTGAGGCCCAGCCGATTATCGGCTGGGCCTCACGTGTATTTCCGGAATCCATCCGAAGAGCCATCCGGAATGCGGCTGAGGCTCAGTCATCTTCCGCGTGGAGCGCGAGTTCTGCGGATGCGCCAGCAGTACCCGGAAGGGGCGAGTTGTACGACGACCGCCAAATGGTGCTACTGTTCTTCTCGTTGCCCGGGCGATTAGCTCAGCGGGAGAGCACTTCGTTCACACCGAAGGGGTCACTGGTTCGATCCCAGTATCGCCCACCGGACAGCACGCAGGCCCTGACCAGGAAACCGGTCAGGGCCTGCGGCGCGTTCGGGGCCAGCGCTCGCGGGCATCCGTCGGCCGCCGCTACGCCGCCGCCTCGCAGCCGTGTTCGGGCTCCAGCCGGCGGCCGCAGCCGCACCGGGCCGGCCGCAGCGGCCAGGACAGGTCCACCCGCTCCGGCGTCCCCGACCGGTCGAACCAGTTCTGCAGCCCCCGCGCCTGCGCCGCGTGCCAGACCGCCTGCCGCAGGTGCAGCTCCGCCGCCGTCAGCCCGCCCAGCGCCGCCGGGTAGCGGGCGCCTATCCGCCGGGTCAGCGCCAGCGCCGCCGTCGCGTCCGCCGCCGCGTCGTGCGCCCCGGCCAGCTCCACGCCGTAGTGCGCGCACAGGTCGGTCAGCGTCCGACGGCCCTTGCGGTAGCGGTCCACGTGCTTGTCCAGCACCCGCGGATCCAGCACCACCAGCCCGGCCGTGCCCACCCCGTCGGTCAGCGTCAGCCCGTGATGGCGGCGCAGCTCCCGGTCCAGCAGCGTCAGGTCGTACGGCGCGTTCATCACCACCACCGGGCGCCCGGCCCGCGCCTGGTCCGCCAGCGCGCGGGTGACCTCCGCCACCACCGCGCCGACCGGGCGCCCGTGCGTCCGGGCGTACTCGTCGGTGATGCCGTGCACGGCCCGGGCACCGTCCGGGATCGGGACGCCCGGATCGGCGAGCCAGGTGGTGGTCTGCACCGGTCGACCCGGGGCGAGTTGGACGACCAGGGCGGCCGAGACGATCCGATCGGTCTCGACGTCCACTCCGGTGGTCTCGGTGTCGAAGGAGGCGAGTGGGCCGGTGTACCAGTGCTGCTGCATGACTGCCCCTCAGGCGAGCGTTCCGCGCGCCCGGTTGATACCCGGTTCTGACACCCGTTCAACCGTTTGGCGCAAGCCCGACCGGGGATCCTGCCTGTGGGCCCGTCGTTCCGATCCGGACGGGCCCGGAGCAGGGGGAGGCCACGGGGCGATGGCACTGACGCAGCCGCAGCCCGAGGGGGCGGCGGCCGTTCTACGGGGGAACCTGGCGGTCACCGCCTGCATGGAGACGCTGCAGGTCGGCTACCTGCACGCGGTCGCCGCCGCGGCCGGCTGCTCGCTCTCCCAGCCGTTCCCGGACAACGGGATCGACTGGCAGGTCAGCCACGGCTCCCGGGCGCACGAGGTGGACGACGAGGTCACCATCAAGATCCAGCTGAAGGCCACCCAGCAGATCGCGGCCGATCCGACCGGGCCGTTCTTCAGCTTCACCCTCGACAACGACCACCTGCACAAGCTCGCCCGGGCGAGGGTCGCCGTGCCGCGCATCCTGGTCGTGATGCTGCTGCCGCGGCGGGTCGACCGCTGGCTGCACGCCCGCCCGGACGCGCTGGAACTGCGGCACTGCTGTTACTGGGTCAACCTGGCCGGCCACCCGGTCACCGGACAGCGGCGTACCAACGTGCGGGTCCCCACCGGCAAGGTCTTCGACGACCGCGCGCTCTGCGACATCATGGCCCGGGTCGGCGCGGGTGGCAGCCCGTGACCGCCCGCCCCGGTCCCGGCCCCGGCAGCGAGGAGCAGCACCCATGACACCGCCGCACGCACCCGGCGAGCCGGTCCAGGCCCTGCCCGACCCCGCCGCAGTCGACCCGGCGGTGCTCGCCACCCTGCTCGCCCGGCACGGCTGGGTCCGGCGCGGCGGCCCCGCCGCCCGCTACGGCCGCTGGACGCCGCCCGACGACGAGTCCGGCACCAGCGTCCTCGTCCCCGCCGGGGACGGCTTCGACGACGCCGTCGACCTCCTCGCCGACGCCGTCACCGCGCTGTCCCGCTCCTCCACCCCGTCCGCCCGCGCCATCCTGCTCGCACTCGCCGTCCCCGGCGACGAACTGCGCTGGCACCGGGAGCCGGCCGGCCCCGCCGAGGCCGCCACCTGGGACGACGCCGAGCGGCTCCAACGGGCGGCCCGCGCGATGCTCGCCGCCGGGGCCAAGGCCGGCCGGGCCACGGCCGCCTACTTCGGCGCCCGGCTGGACGCCCACGCCGGGGACTTCCTGGACCGCGTCCTGGTCGTCGAGCAGGGCGCCGCCCTCACCGCCTACACCCCCGCGCCCGAGGGCCGGGCCGCCGTCACCACCCTGGTCCGCGCCCTGGAGGCACTGCGCGACGCCGTCGACTACCGCCGGGTCAGCGGGGGGCCCGAGGCCTTCGAGAACGCCGTCCAGGCCGGAGTCAGCCGGGAACTCGTCCAGTCCGTCGAGGACCTGGTCCGCGGCGCGACGGCGACCAGGCTGACCGTCGCCTGGTCCGCCACCGCCGGGACCCCGGGCGGCTTCGGGGACCGCCGGGTCGTCCTCGACTTCTCGCCCGGCGACCTGCCCGCCCTGACCGAGGCCGCCGAACTGCTCGAACGGATCGAGCCCGCCGTCGCCGTCACCGTCGTCGGCGTGGTCGTCCGGCTCAAGCGCGCCGACCCGGCCGGACCGGGCGCGGTACGGCTGCGCGTCCTCGGCGGCGCCGAAGTCCGCGAGCTCAAGCTCCGCCTGCCCGACCCCGACTACCGGCTCGCCGCCGAGGCCCACCTCGCGGGCCTGCCGGTCCGGGTCGCCGGCCGGCTGGAGAGCCGCGGCGGCTTCCGCCGGCTCACCCGGCCGCAGGGCCTGGAACTGTGCGGCTGGGAGGACGCCGACCGCGAGCGGCTGCTGAAGTCCCTCGGGGAGGGACTCGGCGAAGAGCTCGACGGAGGCCTCGGGGAAGGGGGAGAGGGGGCGTAGGTGCGCGGCCGGGTCGACGCGCTCGGTACCATCGTCACGCGCAGCGCAGTGTTGCGTCCTCTGAATCCAGCACGTCAGGAGAGACCGGTGACGGACGTCCGGGTAATCATCAACCGCGAACCCGATCGGGAAGAGCGCGTGGTGACCACGGGCACTACGGCCGCCGAGCTCTTCGCCGACGACCGCTCGATCATCGCCGCCCGCGTCGGCGGCCAGCTCAAGGACCTCGCGTACGCCGTCCAGGACGGCGACGAGGTCGAGCCGGTCGCGATCGGCAGCAAGGACGGCCTGGACATCCTGCGCCACTCCACCGCGCACGTCATGGCGCAGGCCGTGCAGCAGCTCTACCCCGAGGCCAAGCTCGGCATCGGCCCGCCGGTCAAGGACGGCTTCTACTACGACTTCGACGTCGAGAAGCCCTTCCACCCCGATGACCTCAAGGCCATCGAGAAGCGGATGCAGGAGATCATCAAGCGCGGGCAGAAGTTCTCCCGCCGCGTGGTCACCGACGAGTCCGCCCGCGAGGAGCTGGCCGCCGAGCCGTACAAGCTGGAGCTGATCGGCCTCAAGGGCTCCGCCGCCACCGCCGGCGAGGGCGCCGACGTCGAGGTCGGCGCCGGCGAGCTCACCATCTACGACAACCTGGACGCCAAGACCGGCGAGCAGTGCTGGGGCGACCTCTGCCGCGGCCCGCACCTGCCCAGCACCCGGTACATCCCGGCGTTCAAGCTGATGCGCAACGCGGCCGCCTACTGGCGCGGCAGCGAGAAGAACCCGATGCTGCAGCGCATCTACGGGACCGCCTGGCCGACCAAGGACGAGCTCAAGGCCCACCTCGACTTCCTGATCGAGGCCGAGAAGCGCGACCACCGCAAGCTCGGCAACGAGCTGGACCTCTTCTCCATCCCCGAGGAGATCGGCTCCGGCCTCGCCGTCTTCCACCCCAAGGGCGGCATCATCCGCCGGGCGATGGAGGACTACTCGCGCAAGCGGCACGAGGAAGAGGGCTACGAGTTCGTCTACACCCCGCACGCCACCAAGGGGAAGCTCTTCGAGAAGAGCGGCCACCTCGACTGGTACGCGGACGGTATGTACCCGCCCATGCAGCTCGACGAGGGCGTGGACTACTACCTCAAGCCGATGAACTGCCCGATGCACAACCTGATCTTCGACGCGCGCGGCCGCTCGTACCGTGAACTGCCGCTGCGCCTCTTCGAGTTCGGGACGGTGTACCGCTACGAGAAGTCCGGCGTCGTGCACGGCCTGACCCGCGCCCGCGGCTTCACGCAGGACGACGCGCACATCTACTGCACCCGCGAGCAGATGGCGGAGGAGCTCGACTCGACGCTGACCTTCGTGCTCAACCTGCTCCGCGACTACGGTCTGACCGACTTCTACCTGGAGCTGTCGACCAAGGACCCGGTCAAGTACGTCGGCTCGGACGAGACCTGGGAGGAGGCCACCGCCGTCCTCGCCAGCGTGGCCGAGAAGCAGGGGCTGCCGCTGGTGCCGGACCCGGGCGGCGCGGCCTTCTACGGCCCGAAGATCTCGGTCCAGGCGCGCGACGCGATCGGCCGGACCTGGCAGATGTCGACGATCCAGCTCGACTTCAACCTCCCCGAACGTTTCGATCTTGAGTACACGGCGGCGGACGGCTCGCGCCAGCGGCCGGTCATGATCCACCGCGCGCTGTTCGGCAGCATCGAGCGGTTCTTCGCGGTGCTGCTGGAGCACTACGCCGGCGCCATGCCGCCGTGGCTGGCCCCGGTCACCGTGACGGGCATCCCGATCACCGACGAGCACGTGCCGTACCTGCTGGAGGTCGCGGCCGAGCTGAAGAAGCAGGGGATCCGGGTCGAGGTGGACACCTCGGACGACCGCATGCAGAAGAAGATCAGGAACGCGCAGAGGTCCAAGACGCCGTTCATGCTGATCGCGGGCAACGACGACGTCGAGGCGGGCGCGGTGTCCTTCCGCTACCGCAACGGCGAGCAGAAGAACGGCGTGCCGGTGGCGGACGCCGTCGCCGAGATCGTGGAAGCGGTGAAGAACCGCATCCAGGTGTGACGCCTTCGGACCACCACGCGCGGGGCGGGCTCTTCATGAGTCCGCCCCGCGCGGCTTTGCAAGCAGCGCTGGGCGAATATGCTGATCAGCATGACGACTGAGCCGGAACTGCAGCGGGGCGTCGGGGAGCCGGACGGCTTCCGCCGCCTGTGGACCCCCCATCGGATGGCGTACATCCAGGGTGAGAACAAGCCCACCGGTCCGGCTCCGGACGACGGTTGTCCGTTCTGCTCGATCCCCTCGCTGAGCGACGAGGACGGGCTGGTCATCGCCCGGGGCGCCGCCGTGTTCGCGGTGCTGAACCTGTACCCGTACAACGGCGGCCACTTGATGGTGGTCCCGTACCGGCACGTCGCGGACTACACCGACCTGGACGAGGCGGAGACGGCCGAGCTGGCCGACTTCACCAAGCGGGCGATGACCGCGCTGCGGGCGGCCTCGGGGGCGCACGGGTTCAACATCGGGATGAACCAGGGCACGGCGGCCGGTGCCGGGATCGCGGCGCACCTGCACCAGCACGTGGTGCCGCGCTGGGGCGGGGACACCAACTTCATGCCGGTGGTCGGCCACACCAAGGTGCTGCCGCAACTGCTGGCGGACACCCGGAAGATGCTGGCCGAGGCCTGGCCGCAGGACTGATCGGGAACGCCGGAGGGGCCCGTCACCGCTGAGTCGGTGGCGGGCCCCTCCGGTGTGCGCGGGCCGGGGTTACTCGAACTGGTCGACCTTGTACGGGCGGGTGCCCTGGGCCTCGGACTTGATGATCGACGCGCGGTTCTTGAAGCGGTCGGTGTCCAGGTCGTGCTCCTCCAGGAACTCCAGGGTGGCGGCGTGCACGGCGCCGAGGACCGGGACGGAGGCGTTGAGCGCGTTGTCGGTCATGAACCGGCTGCCCCACGGCGGGCTCGCCCAGGCGTGCCGGAAGCCGAACGGCTCGGGCAGGCCCAGGCCGCCGCCGAGCCAGGAGAGCAGCCCGGGGGCGCGGGTGAGCGGCGCGCGCAGGGCCTGGCGGACCACCTCGTCGTTGTCGATCAGGGGGAGCTTGACGGTGCGCTCCTCCCAGAACTTGCCGGTCTTCTGGACGGTCTTCTCCTTGGCCGAGGGCTTGTCGGAGAAGACGCCGTTGACCGGGCCGAGCGCGTAGCCGGCGACGGTGACGGTGAGGGTGTTGGCGAGCAGGGTGACGGTGACGGTGAAGGTGATGATCAGCTTGCCGTCGAAGGTGATGAACTGGGTGGCGAGGTAGTGCCGGGGGCCGCCGCCGGCGAAGGTCTGCTTGTCGGCGATGGTCTGGAGGGCGAAGTCGCGCATCCGGTCGCCGTCCATGTCGGCGTTGCCGGGGCGGGAGATCTCGTCGGCGTTCTCGCCGATTTCGAGGACCGCCCACTGCTTGACCGTGATGTTGGTCATCCCGCTGTTGGCGACCTCGCTGACGGCGAGCCCCTTGAGGTGCGAGGAGATCTTCCGGACGAGGTCCCAGGGGTGGAAGGCACGGAAGTCGGAGTGGCCCGCGGCGGGGCGCATCACGTCGACCAGGCGCCATTCGCCCCAGCGCTTGCCGACGCCGAGGATGCCCTTGGGGCCGGCGTAGTGCTGGACGTTGGTCTCCTGCTCGGCCTCCATGCGGGCGAGCTTGTCGCGCAGGTCGACGGCCTTCTTGTCGAGGTCGTCGCGGGGGACGGCCTTGGAGACGGTGGCGGCGACGGAGCTGCCCTCGGCGAGGGCGAGCCAGCGTTCGCGGAGCTCCTTGGTGGAGCGCAGCACGATGCGCCGGGCGAGGATCCCGCCGATGATCGGCGGGATCATGGCGACGCGCAGGTAGACGCCGAGCGGGCCGTTGACGGGGGGCTTGACGAGGAACAGGACGGAGACCACGGCGGCGGCCAGGAGCGCGAGGGCGCCGTAGAGCTCGTCCTGGAGGGCCTTGCCCTTCATGAGGTAGATGCGCAGGTAGAACGCACCGATCCAGATCAGGGTGCCGGGCAGGGCGAGCAGGCCGAAGAGCAGGGTGACCACGGTGAGCTTGCGGTCCCGCGCGGCCCGCAACTCCTGTGCGGCCAGGCAGTGTTCGACGATCTGGCGGGTGTCGGTGCCGAACGAGGGCACGATCGGCTTGCGCCCGGCACCGACGGTGCGGGAGATGACGGCGGCGCTGAACGCCTCGCCGAGGTTCGCCTCGAAGAGCTTGAACCGGGGCTTCTTGTGGGTCGCGGCGGTGACCTTGCCGACGAAGTCCTCGATCTTGCCGTCGCGGTACGCGACCGAGGAGAGCGCCGGGGTGACTCCGGTTTGCGGCCCGGCGTCGGTGCGGGGTATCTGCGCACCCGGAGTCATGTCGAGTGTGGTCACGGTGGCGTCCCCTCCTCCCCTTGTCAGCGGCAGGTTATCGTGCCGTGGTGTCGCCGCGCGCATGATCGTCTGAAGTGCCGTCACGATCGGGCCGCGCCCGGGCTTGAGAGGCATGATGCCCAGCTTCGGGCTGGTCGATACCCGGTCGGCGGCGGGTCGTCGGGGTGGGGCAGGATGGCCGTGACGGCGAGGAAGGGAGCCCAGGCGATGGATCCGGTGCTGGTGTTCGACGGGGACTGTTCGTTCTGCTCGTCCTGCGTGCGGTGGGCGGAGCGCTACCTGCGGCAGACGCTGGCCTCGGGGGGCTGGGACGCGGTGCCGTTCCAGTTCGAGGACCTGGCGGCGCTGGACGTGCGCGCGGGCGGGCTGGGCGAGGTGGCCGCGGAGCGGGCGGAGCGCGAGGTGCTGTGGGTGACGCCGGCGGGCCGGGTGTACGGGGGCGCGCAGGCGGTGGCGCGGCTGCTGATGCGTTCGGGCGGCGCGTGGGCGTACCTGGGGGCGGTGCTGGCGTCGGCGCCGGTGCGGCCGGTGGCGGGCCTGGCGTACCGCTGGGTGGCGCGCAACCGGCACCGGATGCCGGGGGGTACGGCGGCGTGCGCGCTGCCTCGGCGCCAGGGCGCTCAGTCGGTGTAGCGGGTGGCCAGGGCGGTCGGCATGGGTTCGTGGCGCAGGTAGGCGCGGGAGAACTCGGCGGTGCCGTGGGTGAGTGAGCGCAGGTCGACCGGGTAGCGGACGAGTTCGAGTTCGGGGACCTCGGCGCGCAGCAGGGTCAGGCCGGGGCCGCCGGTCTCGGTGCCGAGGACGCGGCCGCGGCGGGCGGAGAGGTCGCCGAGGACGGCGCCGAGGTAGTCGTCGGGCAGCAGGACGGTGACGGCGGCGACGGGTTCGAGCAGTCGGATGACGGCGTGTTCGGCGGCGTCGCGCAGGGCGAGGGCGGCGGCGGCCTGGAAGGCCGCGTCGGAGGAGTCCACGGAGTGGGCCTTGCCGTCGGTGAGGGTGACCCGGACGTCGACGAGCGGGTGGCCGGTGGCGACACCCTTGGCGAGCTGGGCGCGCAGGCCCTTCTCGACGGAGGGGATGAAGTGCTTGGGGACGGCGCCGCCGACGACGTGCTCCTGGAACTCGAAGCCGGAGCCGGCCGGGAGGGGTTCGACCTCCAGGTCGCAGATGGCGTACTGGCCGTGGCCGCCGGACTGCTTGACGAGCCGGCCGTGGCCGGCGGCGGCGGTGCCGAAGGTCTCGCGGAGGGCGACCTGGGGTTCGACGGTGTCGACGTGGACGCCGTGCCGGGTGCGCAGGCGGTCGAGGACGACCTCGGCGTGGGCCTCGCCGGTGCACCAGAGGACGAGCTGGTGGGTGGCGGGGTTCTGTTCGAGGCGTAGGGCCGGGTCCTCGGCGGTGAGGCGGGTGAGGGCCTGGGAGAGCTTGTCGTCGTCGGCCTTGCTGTGGGCTTCGACGGCGATCGGGAGCAGGGGCTCGGGGAGGTTCCAGCCGTCGAGGTCGACGGGGTGGCCGGGGTCGTGGACGGTGTCGCCGGCGCGGGCGGTGGTGAGCTTGGCGATGCAGACGAGGTCGCCGGCGACGGCGTGCGGGACGGGCCGCTGGAGCTTGCCGAAGGGGCTGCTGAGGGCGGTGACGCGTTCGTCGCCGTTCTGGTCGGCGCTGTGGGCGGGGCCGGCGAGGTGGATGCGGGTGTCGGGGCGCAGGGTGCCGGCGTACAGGCGCAGCAGGCTGATCCGGCCGACGTAGGTGTCGCCGGTGACGCGGACGACCTGTGCGGCGAGCGGGGCGTCGGGGTCGCAATCGGGGGCTGGGCGGGTGCGTTCGCTGGGGTCGGGGAAGGTGTGGACGATCAGGTCGAGGAGTTCGGTGGCGCCGAGGCCGTTCTCGCTGGTGGGGACGGCGGGGTGGAGGGCGCAGCCGAGGACTTCGCGGCGCAGGCCGGCTTCGAGGGCGTCGGTGTCGAGGGTGTCGCCGGAGAGGTAGCGCTCCATGAGGGTGTCGTCCTGGCCGGAGATGGCCTCGACGAGGCTGTCGTGGGCGGGCCCGGTGTCGGGCAGCGGGGTGGCCCGGCCGTAGGTGTCGCCGGTGAGCAGGTCGACGCTGCCGTCGGGGCGGCCGTCGTGGAGGACGGGCAGGAAGAGCGGGCGGAGGGTGTCGGGGCCCAGGTCGAAGGCGTCGTGGCAGGCGGTGAGGATGTCGTCGAAGCCGGTGCGGGCGAGGTCGAGTTTGGCGACGGCGATGGCGCGCGGGATGCCTTCGGCGGCGCACTCGCGCCAGAGTGCGCGGGTGGGGGCGGTGACGGGGTCGGTGGCGGAGACGACGAAGACGGCGGCGTCGGCGGCGTGCAGGGCGGCGCGCAGGTCGGCGGTGAAGTCGGGGTGGCCGGGCGGGTCGATCAGGTTGATCTTGACGCCCTTCCATTCGAGCGGGAGCAGCGAGAGCTGGACGGAGCGCTGCTGGTGGTGCTCGATGTCCTCGTGGTCGGAGACGGTGGTGCCGTCGGTGACGCGACCGGCCCGGCCGGTGGCGCCGGAGGCGAGGGCGAGGGATTCGGCGAGGGTGGTCTTGCCCACACCGCTGGAGCCGATGAGGACGACGTTGCGCAGGTCCCGGGGGGCGGTGACGGCGGGCGCCTGGGCGGCTCGTGCCGTGCTGCGGTCGGGCATCGGGGTCTCCTCCCGTCGCGCCGGGGCTGTCCTTCGAAAGTGTAGGTGCGGGTGCTGCGGCGGCGCGTGTCGTACGGGTGGGCGGTGACCGTCCGTGTGTGGGACGTGGCCGGGGTGTCGTCGGGCGGTGCGTGCGACGGAGCGTGCCTCCGGCCTGGCTACGATGGGTGGGCCGGACGGGCTGATCCGTCCGGCCGTCTGCCGCGCGTGTTGCGCCAGGCGGGTACCAGGGAGATCGGAGCGGTCGGGAAGGCCATGCTCAACAAATACGCGCGTGCCTTCTTCACACGTGTTCTGACCCCGTTCGCCGCGTTCCTGATCCGGCTGGGCGTGAGCCCGGACGCCGTGACGCTGATCGGTACGGCCGGTTCGGTGGCCGGTGCGCTGGTGTTCTTCCCGCGCGGGGAGTTCTTCTGGGGCACCATCACGATCACGCTGTTCATCTTCTCGGACCTGGTGGACGGGAACATGGCCCGCCAGCTGGGCCGGAGCACCAGGTGGGGGGCGTTCCTGGACTCCACGCTGGACCGGGTCGCGGATGCGGCGATCTTCGGTGGTCTGGCGATGTGGTACGCGGGCAAGGGTGACGACAACCTGCTGTGCGCGGTGGCGATCTGCTGCCTGGCGAGCGGGCTGGTGGTGTCGTACACCAAGGCGCGGGCGCAGAGCCAGGGGCTGCCGTGCGACGTGTCGGGGCTGGTGGAGCGGGCCGAGCGGCTGGTGGCCAGCCTGGTGGCGGCCGGGGTCGCGGGTCTGCACAAGTTCGGGGTGCCGTACGTGGAGTGGCTGCTGCCGGTGGCGCTGTGGCTGGTCGCGGTGGGCAGTCTGGTGACGGTGGTCCAGCGCATGCTGACCGTGCGCCGGGAGGCGTTCGAGGCCGACCGAGCGGCGGCCGGGAGCTGATGGGGGGCGTCCTGCGGTGACGGACCGACTGGTGTACTGGGCGTACGCGCTGGGCTGGGCGGTGCTGAAGCACCTGCCGGAGCGGGTGGCGCGGGGCCTGTTCGACCGGCTGGCGGACTACGCCTGGCGCCGGCGGGGCAAGCGGGTGCTGCAGTTGGAGGCGAACCTGCGCCGGGTCCGTCCAGGGCTGGACGAGGCGGGCCTGCGGGCGCTGTCCCGGGCCGGGATGCGCTCGTACCTGCGGTACTGGATGGAGTCGTTCCGGCTGCCGGTCTGGAGCAGGGAGCGGGTGGCCCGGGACGTCCGGTCGGAGGGCCTGGAGAACCTGCGAGAGCACATCGAGGCCGGTCGGGGCGCGGTGATCGCGCTGCCGCACATGGGCAACTGGGACCTGGCGGGCACCTGGGTGGCGCAGCTGGGCTTCCCGTTCACCACGGTCGCGGAGCGGTTGAAGCCGGAGCGGCTGTTCGACCGGTTCGTGGAGTTCCGGGAGGGCCAGGGCATGGAGGTCCTGGCGTTGACCGGGGGCGGGGTGAACGTGATCGGCACGCTCGCGCGACGGCTGCGCGAGGGCCGACTGGTCTGCCTGGTGGGGGACCGGGACCTCTCGGAGGCGGGCGTGGAGGTGTCGTTCTTCGGGGAGGCGACCCGGATGCCGGCCGGTCCGGCGGCGCTGTGCCAGCGCACCGGGGCGGCGCTGCTGCCGGTGACGCTCTGGTACGACGGCCCGGTGATGCGGGCGCGGATCCACCCCGAGGTGCCGGTGCCGCAGGAGGGCGACCGCAAGGAGCGGACGCAGGTGATGACGCAGGCGCTGGCGCAGGTGTGGGAGCAGGCGATCCGCGAGCACCCCGAGGACTGGCACATGCTGCAGCGGTTCTGGCTGGCCGACCTCCCGGTCCGTGAGACGGTGGAGGAGGCGGCCGCGCCGCACTCCGAGGCGGCCCGGGCGGCCGCGCCGGAGCCGGCCGGCGAGCCGGCGGCCGAGGCCTCCGGGTCCTGATCCCGGCCAGCAGGAGTACCCGAAGGAGCATGAGGAACCCGTGAAGATCGGCATCGTCTGCCCGTACGACTGGGACGTCCCCGGTGGGGTGCAGTTCCACATCCGGGACCTGGCCGAGCACCTGATCGGTCTGGGCCACGAGGTCTCGGTGCTGTCGCCGGCCGAGGACGAGGAGGCGCTGCCGCCGTACGTGGTCGGTGCCGGGCGGGCGGTGGCGGTGCCGTACAACGGGTCGGTGGCGCGGCTGAGCTTCGGCGTCCTGTCGGCGGCGCGGACGCGGCGGTGGCTGCACGAGGGCCGGTTCGACATCCTGCACGTGCACGAGCCGGCCGCGCCGAGCGTGTCGATGCTGGCCGCCTGGTCGGCGTCCGGGCCGATGGTGGGGACGTTCCACACCTCCAACCCGCGCTCGCGGGCGATGATCGCGGCCTCGCCGATCCTGCAGCCCGGCCTGGAGAAGATGCGGGCCCGGATCGCGGTGTCGGAGTACGCCCGGCGGACGCTGGTGGAGCACCTGGGCGGCGACGCGGTGGTGATCCCGAACGGCGTGGACGTCGGCTTCTTCGCGGACGCCGAGCCGGACGAGCGCTGGCGCGGCGGCGCGGCGGCGGGGGAGCCGGGCACGATCGGCTTCGTCGGCCGCATCAACGAGCCGCGCAAGGGCCTGCCGACGCTGCTGGCGGCGCTGCCGAAGATCCTGGTCGAGCGGCCGGGCGTGCGGCTGCTGGTGGCGGGCAAGGGGGACGAGGAGGAGGCCGTCGCCGGCCTGGCGCCGGAGGTCCGCCGGCAGGTGGAGTTCCTCGGCATGGTGAGCGACCGCGACAAGGCCCGGCTGCTGCGCAGCGTGGACCTGTACGTGGCGCCGAACACCGGTGGCGAGAGTTTCGGGATCATCCTGGTCGAGGCGATGTCGGCGGGCGCCCCGGTGCTGGCCAGCGACCTGGACGCGTTCAAGCAGGTGCTGGACGGCGGGGACGCGGGCGAGCTGTTCCCGGTGGAGGACGCGGACGCGCTGGCCGCTGCGGCGCTGCGGCTGCTGGGCGATCCGGGGCGGCTGGGGGAGCTGAGCAAGGCCGCTTCGCGGTACGTGCGGCGGTTCGACTGGTCGACGGTCGGCGCGGACATCCTGGCGGTGTACGAGACGGTGGCGGCGGGGGCCGCGGCGGTGGTCGAGGAGGACGTGCGCAGCGGCCGGCGCGGCCGGTTCGGGCTGGCCCGGGACTGAGCCCGGGACCGAGCCCGGCCGGCCCGGGACTTTTCCGGGGTGCCGGCGGCGTTAGGGTCGGTCGACCGTATTCGGGCACGACGCATGGGGGCACCGATGCCGCAGATCTCCGTCGACTACTCGCCGAGCCTGGCCGGCTCCTTCGACCGCCGGGCGCTGGGCGTGGCGATCAACCGGCTCGCGGTGGGGACGATCGACGCGAAGCCGGAGGCGTGCAAGACGCTGTTCCGGCAGAACGACGACTTCGTGGTGGGGGAGGGCGAGGAGGCCGCCGCGCAGGTGTACGTCGAGTTCCAGATCTTCCCGGGCCGTACGCCGGAGGCGAAGGCGGCGCTCAGCGAGGGCGTGCTGGCGCTGCTGGCCGAGCACGTCGCGCCGGCGCCGGGCACCCGGCTGCACACCGCGGTGAACGTCTCCGACATCGACCGCGGGTCCTACCGGAGCGCGAGCGCGGAGGGCTGAGCCGGTGACACCCGGTAGCGTTGCGCCCCGTGACTACCTGGATCTGGGCCGGCGTGGCCGTGGTGCTGTTCGGCATGTACCTGAGTTGGACGGCCGGTCGGTTGGACCGGCTGCACGCCAGGATCGACGCCGCGCGGGCGGCGCTGGACGCGCAGCTGGTCCGTCGGGCCTCGGTGGCGATGGAGCTGGCCACGTCCTCGCTGCTGGACCCGGCGGCCTCGCTGCTGCTGCTGGACGCGGCGCACGCGGCCCGGCAGGCCGAGGACGACCAGCGTGAGGTGGCGGAGAGCCAGCTGAGCCTGGCGCTGCGGGCGGTGTTCGCCGAGCCGGAGCAGGTGGCGGCGCTGGTGGCGGAGCCGGGCGGCGAGGACGCGGTGCGCGACCTGACGGCGGCGGTGCGCCGGGCGCCGATGGCGCGCCGGTTCCACAACGACGCGGTGCGGGCGGCCCGGGCGGTGCGCGAGCACCGTCTGGTGCGGTACTTCCGGCTGGCGGGGAAGGCTCCGTTCCCGCTGGCGTTCGAGATGGACGATGCTCCGCCGCCCGCGCTCACGCCCGAAGGGGCACCCGCCTAGGCTGTGCTCGGATACGGCCCGTTTGTCGCATCCCGTCGTCCGGGCTGGACTTGGTGGCGCATGGTTGCGTCACCCGTTCCGCCTACCATAGGGCGATAGCACTGGTTCATCTTCGAGTGAGGTCTCACGTGTCCACCACCCCCACCACCGCAGACCAGCCGCAGATCGGTACCGCCCGGGTGAAGCGCGGCATGGCCGAGCAGCTCAAGGGCGGTGTGATCATGGACGTGGTCAACGCCGAGCAGGCCAAGATCGCTGAAGACGCCGGCGCGGTGGCCGTCATGGCGCTGGAGCGGGTTCCGGCCGACATCCGCAAGGACGGCGGCGTGGCCCGGATGTCCGACCCGAACATGATCGAGGAGATCATCGAGGCGGTCTCCATCCCGGTGATGGCCAAGTCGCGGATCGGCCACTTCGTCGAGGCCCAGGTCCTTCAGTCGCTCGGCGTCGACTACATCGACGAGTCCGAGGTGCTGACCCCGGCCGACGAGGTCAACCACTCCGACAAGTGGGCCTTCACCACCCCCTTCGTCTGTGGCGCCACCAACCTGGGCGAGGCCCTGCGCCGCATCGCCGAGGGCGCGGCCATGATCCGCTCGAAGGGCGAGGCCGGCACCGGCAACGTCGTCGAGGCGGTCCGCCACCTGCGCCAGATCAAGAACGAGATCGCCAAGCTGCGCGGCTTCGACAACAACGAGCTGTACGCCGCCGCCAAGGAGCTGCGCGCCCCGTACGAGCTCGTCAAGGAGGTCGCCGAGCTCGGCAAGCTGCCGGTCGTGCTGTTCTCCGCCGGTGGCGTGGCCACCCCGGCCGACGCCGCGCTGATGCGCCAGCTCGGTGCCGAGGGCGTCTTCGTCGGCTCGGGCATCTTCAAGTCGGGCGACCCGGCCAAGCGCGCCGCCGCCATCGTGAAGGCCACCACCTTCTTCGACGACCCGAAGATCATCGCGGACGCCTCCCGCAACCTCGGCGAGGCCATGGTCGGCATCAACTGCGACACCCTGCCGGAGACCGAGCGCTACGCCAACCGCGGCTGGTAGTCGCCCCCTGTGCCGGCCCGCCGCAGCGCCTTGGCGCGCGGCGGGCCGCGTCACGTACATCCGTAGAACGATCGAACGAGGTTGAAGACCGTGAGCACTCCAGTCATCGGCGTCCTCGCCCTCCAGGGTGACGTCCGCGAGCACCTGGTCGCGCTGGCCGAGGCCGACGCGCTCGCCCGCCCGGTGCGCCGTGCCGAGGAGCTGGCCGAGGTCGACGCGCTGGTGATCCCCGGCGGGGAGTCCACCACCATGTCCAAGCTGGCGCTGCTGTTCGGCGTGATGGACCCGCTGCGCGAGCGGGTCGCCGCCGGGATGCCGGTGTACGGCACCTGCGCGGGCATGATCATGCTGGCCGACAAGATCCTGGACGGCCGGGACGACCAGGAGACCGTCGGCGGCATCGACATGACCGTGCGCCGCAACGCCTTCGGCCGCCAGAACGAGTCCTTCGAGTCCGGTGTCGCCTTCGAGGGCCTGGGCGACGCGCCGGTGCACGGCGTCTTCATCCGGGCCCCCTGGGTCGAGGGCGTCGGCGCGGGTGTCGAGGTGCTGGCCGAGCTGCCCGCCGCGGACGGTCCGGAGAGCCGGATCGTGGCCGTGCGCCAGGGCAACCTGCTGGCGACCTCCTTCCACCCGGAGCTCACCGGCGACCACCGGGTGCACGCCTACTTCGTCGCGATGGTCGAGGAGCACCTGGGACGGCGCTGACCGTGTGCGCCTTTCCGGTGACGACACCGGTAAGATCTCATCTGTTTCATTTCCCTTTGGCGACGTAAAGGAGCTGGCGAATGTCCGGCCACTCTAAGTGGGCTACCACCAAGCACAAGAAGGCCGTGATCGACGCCAAGCGCGGCAAGCTCTTCGCCAAGATGATCAAGAACATCGAGGTGGCGGCGCGCACCGGCGGTTCCGACCCGGCCGGCAACCCGACCCTCTACGACGCCATCCAGAAGGCGAAGAAGAGCTCGGTCCCGATCGACAACATCAACCGCGCCGTCAAGCGCGGTGGCGGTCTGGAGGCCGGCGGCGCCGACTACCAGACGATCATGTACGAGGGCTACGGCCCGAACGGCGTCGCCGTCCTGATCGAGTGCCTCACCGACAACCGCAACCGCGCCGCCTCCGACGTGCGCGTCGCGATGACCCGCAACGGCGGCTCGATGGCCGACCCGGGCTCGGTGTCGTACCTGTTCACCCGCAAGGGCGTCGTGATCGTCCCCAAGGCTGACGGCGTGGACGAGGACAAGCTCTTCGAGGTCGTCCTCGACCAGGAGCCCGAGGAGATCAACGACCTCGGCGACGCGTTCGAGATCGTCTCCGAGGCCACCAAGATGGTCGCCGTGCGCACCGCGCTGGTGGACGCCGGTGTCGACTACGACTCGGCCGAGGCCAACTTCCTCCCGAGCATGCAGGTCGAGCTGGACGTCGACGGCGCCCGCAAGATCCTCAAGCTGATCGACGTGCTGGAGGACAGCGACGACGTGCAGAACGTCTTCGCCAACTTCGACATCTCCGACGAGGTCGGTGCGCAGCTCGACGCCGAGTGATCGTTCTCACTCCCCGGGCCCGGGGGGGGGGGGGCGCGCGGGCGGGGGGGGGGCCGGGGGGGGGGGGGGGGGGGGGGCGCGGGAGAGCGCTAACTCGCACGCCCGGGCGCGGGGTCGGGGGGGCGCG
>NZ_JBHWIO010000052.1:18470-36203 GCF_042732075.1 Kitasatospora sp. NPDC059812 | reverse complement strand
CCACAACGTATTCGCCAACTTCCACTACCCCGACGAGGTGGGTGCGCAGCTCGCCGCGCTGTGATCGATCTCTCACCCCGCCCGGGGGGACCCCCGCCCGCCGGGCCGGTGTCTTTGCGGGCGCTGTCGGACCCGGACGGTAGCCTTCGCAGGTCGCCCGCCGTGGGCCGGAGGGCCTGCCCGGGCCGGAGCGCCCGGAGGCGAGCGGCGATCAACGAGAGGCGGGGCTGTGGTACGGGTACTGGGCGTCGACCCGGGGCTGACCAGGTGCGGGATCGGCGTGGTCGAGGGTGCGCCGGGGCGGCCGCTGCGGATGGTCGGGGTCGGCGTGGTGCGCACCCCCGCCGAGGAGGAGATCGGGCGGCGGCTGCTGCTGGTGGAGCAGGGCATAGAGGCCTGGCTCGACGAGCACGAGCCGGAGCTGGTCGCCGTCGAGCGGGTGTTCGCCCAGCACAACGTCCGGACGGTGATGGGCACCGCCCAGGCCAGCGCGGTCGCGATGCTCTGCGCCACCCGGCGCGGCATCCCGGTCACCCTGCACACCCCGAGCGAGGTCAAGGCCGCCGTCACCGGCTCCGGCCGGGCCGACAAGGCGCAGGTCACGGCCATGGTGCAGCGCCTGCTGCGGCTGGACTCCCCGCCCAAGCCCGCCGACGCCGCCGACGCGCTGGCGCTGGCCATCTGCCACATCTGGCGCGGCGGGGCGGTCAACCGCCTGGAGGCCGCGGTACGGGCGGCCCGCGCCACCCCCCTGAAAGGAAGCAGCCGGTGATCGCCTTCGTGCAAGGGCCCGTGGCGGCCATCTCCTCCGGACTCGCCGTGGTCGAGGTCGGCGGGGTCGGCATGGCCGTGCAGTGCACGCCGAACACGCTGGCCGGGCTCCGGCTGGGTGAGCCCGTCCGGCTCGCGACCTCGCTGGTGGTCCGGGAGGACTCGCTGACCCTGTTCGGCTTCGCGGACGACGACGAGCGCGCCGTCTTCGAGATCCTCCAGGCCGCGCCGGGCGTCGGCCCGAAGCTGGCGCAGGCGATCCTCGGGGTGCACAGCCCCGACACGCTGCGGGCCGCGGTGGCCGGCGGCGACGAGAAGGCGCTGGTGGCCGTGCCCGGCATCGGGAAGGCGAAGGCCGCCAAGCTGCTGCTGGAGTACAAGGACAAGCTGGGCGCCCCGCACGGCGCGGTGCCGGCGCAGAAGCCGATCGCGAGCGGTCCGGCCCCCTGGAGCGAGCAGCTGCACTCGGCGCTGACCGGTCTCGGCTACGCTCCGCGCGAGGCGGACGAGGCGGTCGTGGCCGTCACCCCCGAGGCGGAGGCCCAGCAGACGCCGGACGTCGGCGCACTGCTCCGGCTCGCCCTGCGCGGCCTCAACCGATCCCGCTAAAGCCATCTGGCGATCTGTCCTCTTGTCGACTTTGGAGCATGTGCTGATGAGTCCGTACGACTCGGACCCGGGCGACCGGCTGGTGACGGCCGCCGCCGACGGGGAGGACCAGGCGGTCGAGGCGGCGCTGCGCCCCAAGCTGCTGGACGAGTTCATCGGTCAGGAGCGGGTGCGCGAGCAGCTGTCCCTGGTGCTCCAGGCGGCCCGCAAGCGCGGCAGCGCGCCCGACCACGTGCTGCTCAGCGGGCCGCCCGGGCTGGGCAAGACCACCCTGTCCATGATCATCGCCGCCGAGCTGGGCGCCCCGATCCGGATCACCTCCGGCCCGGCGATCCAGCACGCGGGGGACCTCGCGGCGATCCTCTCCTCGCTCGCCGAGGGCGAGGTGCTCTTCCTCGACGAGATCCACCGGATGTCCCGGCCGGCCGAGGAGATGCTCTACATGGCGATGGAGGACTTCCGGGTCGACGTGATCGTCGGCAAGGGCCCGGGCGCCACCGCCATCCCGCTGGAACTGCCGCCCTTCACCCTGGTCGGCGCCACCACCCGGGCCGGCCTGCTGCCGCCCCCGCTGCGCGACCGCTTCGGCTTCACCGGGCACATGGAGTTCTACGCCCCGGCCGAGCTCGAACGGGTGGTGCGCCGCTCGGCCACCCTGCTGGACGTGGAGATCGACCCGGCCGGCGCCGCCGAGATCGCCGGCCGCTCGCGGGGGACGCCGCGCATCGCCAACCGGCTGCTGCGCCGGGTCCGCGACTTCGCGCAGGTGCGGCACGACGGCCAGGTCACCGTCGAGATCGCCGCCCGGGCGCTGGACGTCTACGAGGTGGACGCCCGCGGTCTGGACCGGCTGGACCGCGCGGTGCTGACCGCGCTGCTGCGGCTGTTCGGCGGCGGACCGGTCGGTTTGTCGACTCTTGCGGTCGCGGTGGGGGAGGAGTCCGAGACGGTCGAGGAGGTGGCGGAGCCCTTCCTGGTCCGCGAGGGCCTGCTCGCCCGGACCCCGCGCGGCCGGATCGCCACCGCGGCGGCCTGGCAGCACCTCGGGCTGACCCCGCCGATCCAGACCGCCCGGGGCGCCGTGCCCGCGCAATCCGAACTCTTCCGGGCCGACGAGGGCTGAACGGGTGATCGCCGCCCGACGGTTCCCGGGAGGCGTCCGATGCACCGCCCCGGTGAGTGGCCCGGGTGCGAGCCGGGGGCGAAGTCCGGGGAAACTGTGCAGGCGGAGGGTCGCCACTTTCGGCGGCAGGATGCGATGCTTGGCGTTGTCCGATCAGTTCGGGGTCGCCTAGACTCCGCCGGACCGCCCCGCTCACCTGACGGGCCGACCAATACCACACAGGCCGCCGGTCGGCGGCCCGTAAAGGACCCTGGCTGCAGTGAACTTCATCATCCTTCTCCTCCCGATCATCGCGATCGTGCTCATGTTCCGGTCGCAGAAGAAGCGCCAGTCGCAGATGCAGCAGATGCAGACCTCGCTGGAGCCAGGGGCGGGGGTGCGCACCATCGGTGGCCTGTACGCCACGGTGAAGGCGATCAACGAGGAGACCATCGAGCTGGAGATCGCGCCCGGCGTGGTCACCCACTTCACCAAGAGCGCGATCGCCGCTGTCCTGGAGCCCCAGGAGTACGACGCGATCATCAACGGTCGCCCCGCCGATGACGAGCTGGCCGAGCCGGAGGCCGAGGACACCGACGCCGAGCCGGTCGAGGACAAGCCGCTGACGCTCACCAAGGACGGCGGCGCCAAGGGCGACGTCGAGGGCGGGGCTCCCGCGAGCAAGTAGTACGGTCGGGCACCAGCCCGGCCGCGCGGCCCAGTGCCGCGAGCCCACAGGACCTCAGGGCCGCAGAACCGCCATGCCCCCGTCCCGCCACAAGCCGGACGGGGGTCCGGTTGGGGGAGTGGCATGGACAGGGAGAAACGAGCAAGGTGGCAACACCCAAGTCGCGCCCGCGCGACGGCTACCCAGGGCGGGCGCTGGCCCTCATCCTGGTCGTCACCGTCGGACTGGTCGCCCTCATGTTCGGGACGGGCCACACCAAGCCCCGGCTCGGAATCGACCTCGCCGGTGGCACCAGTATCACGCTGACCGCGAAGTCGACCGACCCCAAGGCGATCACCAAGTCCAACATGGACATCGCCACCGGGATCATCGAGCGCCGCGTCAACGGCATGGGTGTCTCCGAGGCGGAGGTGCAGACCCAGGGCGACAACACGATCATCGTGAACATCCCCAAGGGCGGCAACCAGCAGAACGCGGCGGACCAGGTGGGTACCACCGCCAAGCTGTTCTTCCGCCCGGTCCTCGCGGTGGCGCCCAGCGGCTTCACGCCGCCGGCGCCCACCGGCTCCCCCTCGGCCACCGGCACCCCGAGCGCGGCCCCGTCCGCCGGCTCCACCGCCTCGGCCGGCGCGAGCGCCACCGGAACGCCCAGCGCGAGCGGCACCAAGCAGGGCCGCCCGGCCGGTGAGGCGCTGGCCGCCGACGCCAGCCCGAGCGCCGCCGCCACGGGCGCGAGCACCGCCCCGAGCGCCGCCGCCACGCCGTCCGCGCCCGCCACCCCGCCCAGCGCCGCGGACGTCAGCGCCGCGATGACCCAGGGCACCGTGCCGCCGGAGCTGGCCGCGGCCTTCACCGCCCTCGACTGCACCAAGCCGGAGGTCCGCGCGGCCCAGACCGGCCCCGAGGACAAGGCCGTCGTCGCCTGTTCGCAGAAGCCCGAGAACGGCTACTACGAGAAGCTCGCCCTCGGCCCCGTCGCCGTGAAGGGCTCGGACGTCTCCAAGGCCCAGCCGAGCCTCGACACCCAGACGGGTGCCGGCTGGCAGGTCCAGCTGCAGTTCAACGGCGCCGGCACCGACGCCTTCACCAAGGTCACCGGCCAGCTCGCCACCCAGACCCCGCCGAACAACCAGTTCGCGATCGTCCTGGACAACCAGGTCGTCTCGCACCCCGAGGTCAAGAACGTGATCCCCGGCGGCAGCGCCGTGATCACCGGCCGCTTCAGCCAGGCCGAGGCGCAGGACCTGTCCAACGTGCTGGGCTACGGCGCCCTGCCGCTGGAATTCAGCAAGAGCGACATCACCACCGTCTCCCCGGCGCTCGGCAGCGACCAGCTCAAGGCCGGTCTGGTCGCCGGCGCGATCGGCATGCTGCTGGTGGTGCTCTACTCGCTGGTCTACTACCGCGGCCTCGGCCTGGTCTCGATCGCCGGTCTGCTCGTCTCGGCGGCCCTGACCTACTCGATCATGAGCCTGCTCGGCGCCGGGATCGGCTTCGCGCTGAACCTGCCCGCGGTCTGCGGTGCGATCGTCGCGATCGGCATCACCGCCGACTCCTTCATCGTCTACTTCGAGCGCATCCGCGACGAGGTCCGCGAGGGCGCCCCGCTGCGCCCGGCGGTCCAGCGGGCCTGGCCGCGCGCCCGGCGCACCATCCTGGTGTCGGACTTCGTGTCCTTCCTCTGTGCCGCCGTGCTCTACGTGGTCTCGGTCGGCAAGGTCCAGGGCTTCGCGTTCACCCTGGGGCTGACCACCGCGCTGGACGTCGTGGTGATCTTCCTCTTCACCAAGCCGGTGATCACGCTGCTGGCCCGGCGCAAGTTCTTCGCCAACGGTCACCCGTGGTCCGGCCTGGACCCGAAGCGGCTGGGCGCCCGCCCGCCGCTGCGCAGCAGCCGTCGCCGTAGCCCCTCCTCTGCCGCCGTGAAGGAGGCCTGACACCGTGTCACGCTTCTCCAATCTGGGACACCGGCTCTACCAGGGCGAGGTCAGCTTCGACTTCGTCGGGCGCCGTAAGCTCTG
Organism: Kitasatospora sp. NPDC059812; assembly: GCF_042732075.1. Lineage (NCBI taxonomy): Bacteria > Bacillati > Actinomycetota > Actinomycetes > Kitasatosporales > Streptomycetaceae > Kitasatospora > Kitasatospora sp. NPDC059812. Next base: position 31,012 of record NZ_JBHWIO010000052.1, on the reverse strand, counting down.
GTACTCCATCTCCGGCGTGATCGTGCTGATCGCGGCGATCGGTCTGTCGATGGGCCTGCACCTGGGCATCGAGTTCAAGGGCGGCTCGGTCTACACCGTGGCCAAGCCGGGGCTGACCGTCTCGCAGGCGCAGGAGACGTCCAACCAGATCGTCTCCTCGCACCCGCTGGTGCAGTCGACCGACAACGGCAAGATCCGCATCCAGGTCAGCACCGAGGAGCCGAAGAGCTCGGACGAGATCCGCGCTCAGCTCTCCGAGAAGCTGGCCGTGCCGCTGGACACCGTCGAGGCCCAGGTGATCGGCCCCAGCTGGGGCAAGCAGATCTCCTCGAAGGCGCTCACCGGCCTGATCATCTTCATGGTCCTGGTGACGGTCTACCTGGCGATCGCCTTCGAGTGGCGGATGGCGGTGGCGGCCCTGGTCGCCCTCATCCACGACCTCCTGATCACCATCGGCGTGTACGCCCTGGTGGGCTTCGAGGTCACCCCCGGTACGGTGATCGGCTTCCTGACCATCCTCGGGTACTCGCTCTACGACACGGTCGTCGTCTTCGACACCGTGAAGGAGAACACCAAGGACCTCACCAAGCAGAACAAGCTCACCTACAGCGAGGCGGCCAACGCGGGCCTCAACCAGACCCTGGTGCGTTCGCTCAACACCACCGTGGTCGCCCTGCTCCCGGTCGCCGCGCTGCTGTTCATCGGTGGCGGCCTCCTGGGCGCCGGCACGCTGAACGACATCTCGCTGGCGCTGTTCATCGGCCTCGCGGCCGGTGCCTACTCGTCGATCTGCGTCGCCACCCCGCTGCTGGCGCAGCTCAAGGAGGAGCAGCCGGAGATGAAGGCGCTGCGCAAGCGGGTCCTGCAGCACCGGGCCGCGGCCGCTGCCAAGGCCGCGGGCGAGGTGCCGGCGGGCGAGGAGATCGCGGACGAGGACCTGCCTGCGGGTATGGTCGGTCAGCGCGGCCGGGCGGCCGGCACCACGCGTGCCAAGGGCCGTCCGTCCACCAAGCGCTGAACCGACCCGACCGTAAGGACACGCCGTGACCACCGCCGACACCGCACTGGCCGAGCTGTTGAACAGCCGGATCCGGGACGTCCCGGACTACCCGAAGCTGGGTGTGCTGTTCAAGGACATCGCGCCGCTGCTGGCCGACGCCGAGGCCTTCGGCGCCCTCACCAGGGTGCTGGCGGACCGGGCGCGGGAGCTCGGGGCGACCAAGGTGGTGGGCCTGGAGGCGCGCGGCTTCGTGCTGGCGGCTCCGGCGGCCTTCGCGGCCGGGCTCGGCTTCGTGCCGATCCGCAAGCAGGGCAAGCTGCCCGGCGAGGTGTTCCGGCGCTCGTACGAGCTGGAGTACGGCTCGGCGACGCTGGAGGTGCAGTGCGACGCCTTCGCGCCCGGTGAGCGGGTGCTGGTGGTGGACGACGTGCTGGCCACCGGTGGCACCATCGGCGCCTCGCTGGACCTGGTGAAGGAGGCCGGCGCCGAGCTGGTGGGCGTCGTGGTGCTGATGGAGCTGGGCTTCCTGGACGGCCGGGAACGGTTGGCCGGGCACCTGAACGGCGCTCCGCTGGAGACGCTGGTCACGGTCTGAGGGACCTGAGTGAAGGGGGGGGGGGGGGTAGAACCCCCCCCCCCCCCCCCGGTGAGGGCCCGGGGGGGGGTAGGCCCGCGGGCCCCCCCCCCCAGGCCGCTCGCGCGCTGGCGGGAGTGCGCGGTGGGGGCCCCCGCGGGGGGCGGGGGGCCGGGGGCCCCCCCCCCCCCCCCCCCTTCCGTTTCCGGCCCGGGTGGATGAACGCCGCGGCGCCCGGCTCGGTACCATGAAGATTCACCCCCTCCCGGTTGCGTCCGACCGTACGGGCCGCGGCAGGGGTCGGCCCCGGTGCCCCGAGGAGAGTCCTTGCCCGACGAGGTTGTGCCCACGGCCGAAGCGGCCGCCCCCGACAACCGTCCCACGCCCTCGGGGGCCACCCCGGCACGCCCGGCGCCGACCTCCTCGCGACCGACCGCCCCCACCGGGCGCGGCTCCTCCTCGGGTGGCATGCGCGCCCGCCTGGCCCGCCTCGGCGGCCAGCGCTCCAGCGTGCTCAACCCCGTGCTGGAGCCGCTGTTCCGGTCGATCCGGGCGAACGACCCGAAGGCCGACCCGGCGCTGCTGCGGGACATCGAGCGGGCCTACGCCGTCGCCGAGAAGTGGCACCGCGGGCAGAAGCGCAAGAGCGGCGACCCGTACATCACCCACCCGCTGGCGGTGGCCACCATCCTGGCCGAGCTGGGGATGGACGCCGCGACCCTGATGGCCGGGCTGCTGCACGACACCGTCGAGGACACCGACTACGGCCTGGAGACCCTGCGCAAGGACTTCGGCGACTCGGTGGCGCTGCTGGTGGACGGCGTCACCAAGCTGGACCGGGTCAAGTTCGGCGAGGCCGCGCAGGCCGAGACCGTCCGCAAGATGGTCGTCGCGATGGCCAAGGACCCGCGGGTCCTGGTGATCAAGCTGGCCGACCGCCTGCACAACATGCGCACGATGCGCTACCTCAAGCGGGAGAAGCAGGAGAAGAAGGCCCGCGAGACGCTGGAGATCTACGCCCCGCTGGCGCACCGGCTGGGCATGAACACCATCAAGTGGGAGCTGGAGGACCTTGCCTTCGCGATCCTCTACCCCAAGATGTACGACGAGATCGTCCGGCTGGTCGCCGAGCGCGCCCCCAAGCGGGACGAGTACCTGGCGACCGTCATCGACCAGGTCCAGGGGGACCTGCGCGGCGCCCGGATCACCGCCTCCGTCACCGGCCGGCCCAAGCACTACTACTCGGTCTACCAGAAGATGATCGTCCGGGGCCGGGACTTCGCCGAGATCTACGACCTGGTGGGCATCCGGGTCCTGGTCGACACCGTCCGCGACTGCTACGCGGCGCTGGGCACCATCCACGCGCGGTGGAACCCGGTGCCGGGGCGGTTCAAGGACTACATCGCGATGCCCAAGTTCAACATGTACCAGTCGCTGCACACGACGGTGATCGGCCCCGGCGGCAAGCCCGTCGAACTCCAGATCCGCACCTTCGACATGCACCGCCGGGCCGAGTACGGCATCGCCGCGCACTGGAAGTACAAGCAGCGCGCGGTGGCCGGCGCGTCCAAGGTCCGCACCGACACCCCGACCCAGGTCCGCAAGGACGACAAGGCCGGCGCCGTCAACGAGATGGCCTGGCTGCGGCAGCTGCTGGACTGGCAGAAGGAGACCGCCGACCCGAGCGAGTTCCTGGAGTCGCTGCGCTTCGACCTGGCCAGCAACGAGGTCTTCGTCTTCACGCCCAAGGGCGACGTGATAGCCCTGCCGGCCGGTGCGACCCCGGTCGACTTCGCCTTCGCGGTGCACACCGAGGTGGGCTACCGGACGATAGGGGCCCGGGTCAACGGGCGGCTGGTGCCGCTGGAGTCGACGCTGGAGAACGGCGACGCCGTCGAGGTGTTCACCTCCAAGGCGGAGAACGCCGGCCCGTCCCGGGACTGGCTGGGCTTCGTCAAGTCGCCGCGCGCCCGCAACAAGATCCGCGCCTGGTTCTCCAAGGAGCGCCGCGAGGAGGCGATCGAGCACGGCAAGGAGGCGATCGTCCGGGCGATGCGCAAGCAGGGCCTGCCGATCCAGCGGATCCTGACCGGCGACTCGCTGGTCACCCTGGCCCACGAGATGCGCTACCCCGACATCTCCTCGCTCTACGCCGCGATCGGCGAGGGCCACGTCACCGCGCAGAACATCGTGCAGAAGCTGGTCCAGGCGCTCGGCGGCGAGGAGGGCGCCACCGAGGACCTCGCCGAGACCGCGACCCCGACGCACGACCGCCGGGCGGTGCGCCGCCGGGCCAAGGGCGACCCGGGCGTGATCGTCAAGGGCGTCGAGGACGTCTGGGTCAAGCTGTCCCGCTGCTGCACCCCGGTGCCGGGCGACCCGATCGTCGGCTTCGTGACCCGCGGCAACGGCGTCTCGGTGCACCGCGCCGACTGCGTCAACGTCGAGTCGCTGAGCCAGCAGCCCGAGCGGATGATCGACGTCGAGTGGGCCGCCACCCAGTCCTCGGTGTTCCTGGTGGCCATCCAGGTCGAGGCGCTGGACCGCTCCCGGCTGCTCTCGGACGTCACCCGGGTGCTCTCCGACCAGCACGTCAACATCCTGTCGGCGGCGGTGCAGACCTCCCGCGACCGGGTCGCGATGAGCCGCTTCACCTTCGAGATGGGCGACCCGAAGCACCTCGGCCATGTGCTCAAGGCCGTGCGCGGCGTCGAGGGCGTCTACGACGTCTACCGCGTCACCTCGGCCCGCAAGTAGCGCCCCGAGCACGAGAGAGGGCCCCGGGAGATCCCGGGGCCCTCTCTCGTGCGTTCGGCGGATCAGCCGCTGAACTCCTCCTGGCTCCGGTGCGCCTGCTCCAGCAGGGTCTGCACGCCGGCCAGCTCGTTCTCCAGCTTGGCGATCCGGCCGGCGTTGCCGGCGGCGCGGGCCTTGTCCAGATCGGCCCGGATCTTGTCGGCCTTCGCCTCGAACAGGCCGACCATGCCGGCGGCGCGCGCCTTGGCCTCCGGGTTGGAGCGCTTCCACTCGGAGTCCTCGGCCTCGCGGATGGCCCGCTCGACCGTGTTCAGCCGGCCGTCCAGCTTCGGACGGGCGTCGCGCGGCACGTGCCCGATCGCCTCCCAGCGCTCGTTGACCTCGCGCAGCGCCGCCTTGGCGGCCTTCAGGTCGGTGATCGGCAGGATCGCCTCGGCCTCGACGGCCAGTGCCTCCTTGAGCTTCTGGTTGGCCACCTGCTCGGCGTCCCGCTCGCTGAACACCGCGGAACGGGCCTGGAAGAAGACGTCCTGCGCGCCGCGGAAGCGCGCCCACAGCTCGTCCTCGATGTCCCGCTGGGCCCGGCCGGCGGACTTCCAGCGCGCCATCAGGTCGCGGTAGGCGGCCGCGGTGTCGCCCCACTCGGTGGACGAGGACAGCGCCTCGGCCTCGGCGACCAGCGCCTCCTTGGTCTGCCGGGCCTGCTCGCGCTCGGCGTCCAGGGTCGCGAAGTGCGCCTTGCGGTGCTTGGAGAAGACCGAGCGGGCGTGCGAGAAGCGGTGCCACAGCTCGTCGTCGCTCTTGCGGTCCAGCCGGGGCAGGCCCTTCCAGGTGTCCACCAGGGCGCGCAGCCGGTCCCCGGCCTCCCGCCACTGGGTGGACTCGGCGAGCTGCTCGGCCTCGGAGACCAGCGCCTCCTTGGCGGTGCGGGTCTCGTCCTGGGCCTTGGCGCGAGCGGCCTTGCGCTCCTCGCGCCGGCTCTCGATCTCGCCGGCGAGCGTGTCCAGCCGCTTGGCCAGGGCGGCCAGGTCGCCGACCGCGTGCCCCTCGGTCACCTGGGCGCGCAGGTGGTCCAGCGCGGCCTGGGCGTCCTTGGCGGCCAGGTCGGTGGTGCGCACCCGCTTCTCCAGCAGGCCGATCTCCACCTCGATGCCCTGGTACTTGCGCTCGAAGTAGGCGAGGGCCTCCTCGGGCGAGCCGGCCTGCCAGGAACCCACGACGCGTTCGCCGTCGGCCGTCCTGACGTAGACCGTGCCCTGCTCGTCGACACGGCCCCACGGGTCGCTGCTCATAGCGCGTCCTCCACATGACGTCGCGCCCGCGCCGGGGCGGCGCGCGTCCGTCGTCCACAGTTGATGTGCGGCGGACCGATGAGTCCGCCGTCCCCGTCCGCCGTGACTTGCTGCCGAGGGTGACGGCCAGGCGGGTACGGGCACCCTGATACAACGCCAACATAGGCGACCGGCCCCGGTGCTGTCCGCATCCGGGCCGGGCGATTTCGGGCCGGGGCCGCGCCGAGGCGCTTCGGGCGCCCCTTGTGGGCGGCCCCGGGAAATGTCAACTCTTTGCCGTGGTCACCGAGTTGAAGGTGACGTCGGCCATCGGGTGGCCGTCCGGGGCGCCCTCCAGGGTGCCCGCGGCGGCGATCTTCTGCACCGCGTCCAGGCCCCCGGTGATCTTGCCGAAGGGGGTGTAGTTCGGGGGCAGCTGGGTGTCCTTGTAGACCAGGAAGAACTGGCTCCCGTTCGTGCCCGGGCCGGAGTTGGCCATCGCCACGGTGCCCGCCGGGTAGGTCGCGCCGGTCAGGTTCTCGTCCGCGAACTTGTACCCGGGGCCGCCGGTGCCGCCCGGGACGGTCGCGCTGGCGGTCGGGTCGCCGCACTGGAGCACGAAGATGCCGTCGGTGGTGAGGCGGTGGCACTTGGTGTGGTCGAAGTACTTCTCCCCGGCCAGGAAGACGAAGGAGTTCACCGTGTGCGGGGCCTTGGCCGCGTCGAGCGCGAGCGTCACCTTGCCGCAGTTGGTGTCCAGCGTCGCGGTGTACGAGCCGCCCGCGTCGACCGCCATGGCCGGCTCGGCCTGCCACTGCTTGCCGTTCGGCGCGCCCGGCGCCGGATCGGCGCAGCCCTCGACCGGCTTGCGGGTCGGGGTGGTCGGCTCGGCGCTCTGGCTCGGCGCGGCCTTGGCGGAGGAGGCGGCCGAAGCCGACTTGTCCTTGTCCGAGCTGAACGCCCCGGTGCCGACCAGCGCACCGCCGCCGGCCAGCACCACGACGGCGAGCGCGGAGCCCAGGATCGTGTTGCGGCGCCTGCGCGCGGACCGCGCGGCGACCCGCCGCTCCATCTGGCGCTCGTACTTCTCTCGGGCGAGCTGCCGCCGCCGCTGTTCGCTGCTGACCACCGGCCGTGTCTCCTACGGATGTGCTGGGAAAGTGGATGGGTACCGAAGCGGATCATCGCATCCATCGGCGGCCAAGTGTAGGGACCGGGCCTGTAAGAACGCGGTGAACCTGTCAGTGCGAACCGCGCGCGCCACCCCTATCTGGTTCGCAACCGCACCCGCACCGCCGGTAGGCTGCCTTTACCTCACTGGTTTGCTGCATGACTGGTGGCTGCATCCGACCCGGCAGCCGCGACCGTAGCCGCCACTGCCGACCGCATCACGAAGGACGCGCGTGTTCATCGCCGGATTCCCCGCTGGAGCCTGGGGCACCAACTGCTACCTGGTCGCCCCGGCGGCGGGCGAGGAGTGCGTCATCGTCGATCCCGGCCACCAGGCGGCGCGCGGTGTCGAGGAGATGGTCCGCGAGCACGGGCTCAAGCCCGTCGCCGTGGTGCTCACGCACGGCCACATCGACCACGTGGCCTCGGTGGTCCCGGTCTGCGGCGCCCGCGGCGTCCCGGCCTGGATCCACCCCGAGGACCGGTACATGATGTCCGACCCGGAGAAGGCCCTCGGCCGCGCCCTGGGCACCCAGCTGATGGGCGAGCTCACCGTCGGCGAGCCCGACGACGTGCGCGAGCTCACCGACGGCGCCGTGCTGGAGCTCGCCGGCCTGCAGCTCACCGTGGACCACGCCCCGGGCCATACCGGGGGGTCGGTGACCTTCCGGACGCCCGGTGCCGAGGACCTCCCCCCGGTGCTGTTCTCGGGCGACCTGCTGTTCGCCGGCTCCATCGGGCGTACCGACCTCCCGGGCGGGGACAGCGAGGCGATCATGCGGTCGCTGGCCCGGGTGTGCCTGCCCCTCGACGACACCACCGTGGTCCTCTCCGGCCACGGCGGACAGACCACCATCGGCCACGAGCGCGCCACCAACCCCTACCTCCGACAGGCAGCAGGGGCGGCCGGCGCCCAGGCTTTCCCGCGACGAGGAATGTGACGGAAGAGAAGTTGAGCACCTTCACCGCCCCCAAGGGCACCTACGACCTGCTGCCCCCCAGCTCCGCGACCTTCCTGGCGATCCGCGAGCGCATCGCCGCGCCCGCCCGCCGGGCCGGCTACGGCTACGTCGAGACTCCGGTCTTCGAGGACGTGAAGCTCTTCTCCCGCGGCGTCGGCGAGTCCACCGACATCGTCAGCAAGGAGATGTACAACCTCACCACCCGCGGCGGCGACGAGCTCGCGCTGCGCCCGGAGGGCACCGCCTCGGTGCTGCGCGCCGCCCTCCAGGCCAACCTGCACAAGCAGGGCAACCTGCCGGTCAAGCTCTGGTACTCCGGCTCGTACTACCGCTACGAGCGCGCCCAGAAGGGCCGCTACCGCCAGTTCTCCCAGGTCGGCGCCGAGGCGATCGGGGCCGAGGACCCGGCCCTGGACGCCGAGCTGATCATCCTCGCCGACGACGCCTTCCGCTCGCTGGGCGTGCGCGACTACTCGCTGCTGCTCAACAGCCTCGGCGACAAGCAGTGCCGCCCGGTCTACCGCGCCGCCCTGGTCGAGTTCCTCGCCGGCCTGGACCTGGACGAGGACACCCGCCGCCGCGCCGACATCAACCCGCTGCGCGTCCTGGACGACAAGCGCGAGTCGGTGCAGGCCCAGCTGGTCGACGCGCCCAAGCTGCGCGACTACCTGTGCGAGGAGTGCAAGGCGTACGACGAGAAGGTCCGCGAGCTGCTCACCGCGAACGGCGTGGCCTTCGTCGACGACCCGAAGCTGGTCCGCGGCCTGGACTACTACACCCGCACCACCTTCGAGTTCGTGCACAACGGCCTCGGCGCCCAGTCCGCGATCGGCGGCGGCGGCCGCTACGACGGCCTGTCCGAGATGATCGGCGGCCCGGCGCTGCCGTCCGTCGGCTGGGCCCTCGGCGTGGACCGCACCTTCCTGGCGATGGAGGCCGAGGGCATCGTCCTCGACCTGCCCGCCGCGACCTCCGTGTACGCCGTCGCGCTCGGCGAGGAGGCCAAGAACGTCCTGTTCGCCAAGGTGGTCGAGCTGCGCCGGGCCGGCGTCGCCACCGACCTCGCCTTCGGCGTCAAGAGCATCAAGAACGCCATGAAGTCCGCCGACCGGTCCGGCGCCCGCTTCGCCCTCGTGGCCGGGGACCGGGACCTCGCCGACGGCGTCGTCCAGCTCAAGGACCTGACCACCGGCGAGCAGAACCCCGTCGCCCTCGACGCACTCGTCACCACCCTGAAGGAGAAGCAGCTGTGATCCGCACGCACGACGCGGGCACGCTCCGCCCGGAGCACGCAGGCACCACCGTCACCCTGGCCGGCTGGGTCGCCCGCCGCCGCGACCACGGCGGTGTCGCCTTCATCGATCTGCGCGACGCCTCCGGCACCGTGCAGATCGTGGTCCGCGACCTCGACTCGGTGCACGGCCTTCGCGCCGAGTACTGCGTCAAGGTCGTCGGCGACGTCCGGGTGCGCCCCGACGGCAACGAGAACCCGGACATCCCGACCGGCGCGGTCGAGGTCGTCGTCAGCGAGATCGAGGTCCTCTCCGAGGCCGCCCCGCTGCCCTTCCCGGTCGCCGAGTACGAGCCGGGCACGGTCAACGAGGAGGTCCGGCTGCGCTACCGCTACCTGGACCTGCGCCGCGAGGGCCCGGCCAAGGGCCTGCGGCTGCGCTCCAAGGTGAGCAACATCATCCGCCGGGTGATGGAGGAGAACGACTACCTCGACATCGAGACGCCGTACCTCACCCGCTCCACCCCCGAGGGTGCCCGCGACTTCCTCGTCCCGGTCCGCCTGCAGCCCGGCCACTGGTACGCGCTGCCGCAGTCGCCCCAGCTGTTCAAGCAGCTGCTGATGGTGGCCGGCATGGAGCGCTACTACCAGATCGCCCGCTGCTTCCGCGACGAGGACTTCCGCGCCGACCGGCAGCCGGAGTTCACCCAGCTCGACATCGAGGCCTCGTTCGTCGACCAGGAGGACATCCTGGCCCTCGGCGAGAAGATCGTCGGCTCGATCTGGCGCGAGGTGCACGGCTACGAGCTCCCCAACCCGCTGCCCCGGATGACCTACGCGGACGCCATGGCCCGCTACGGCTCCGACAAGCCGGACGTCCGCTTCGGACAGGAACTCACCGACCTCACCGAGTACTTCAAGGGCACCGCGTTCCGCGTCTTCCAGGCCCCGTACGTCGGCGCCGTGGTGATGCCCGGCGGCGCCTCGCAGCCCCGCAAGGCGCTCGACGCCTGGCAGGACTGGGCCAAGGCGCGCGGCGCCCGCGGCCTGGCCTACGTCGTCATCGACGCCGAGACCGGCGAGCTGCGCGGCCCGGTCGCCAAGAACCTGTCCGAGGAGCACCTGGCCGGCCTGGCCGCCGCCGCGGGCGCCAAGAACGGCGACGCGATCTTCTTCGCGGCCGGCAAGCAGCGCCCCTCGCAGGAGCTGCTGGGCGCCGCCCGTCTGGAGATCGGCCGCCGCTGCGAGCTGATCGACGCGTCGCAGTGGGCCTTCCTCTGGGTCGTCGACTTCCCGATGTTCGAGCCGATCGAGGACGACAAGGGCGAGTTCCAGGGCTGGCACGCGGTGCACCACCCGTTCACCGCCCCGACCGCCGAGTCGCTCGCCACCTTCGACACCGACCCGGGCTCGGCGCTGTCCAACGCCTACGACCTGGTCCTCAACGGCTCGGAGCTGGGCGGCGGTTCGATCCGTATCCACCAGCGCGACGTGCAGAAGCGGGCGTTCGACGCGATCGGCCTCTCCGAGGAGGAGGCGGCCTCGCAGTTCGGCTTCCTGCTGGACGCCTTCAACTACGGCCCGCCGCCGCACGGTGGCGTCGCCTTCGGCCTCGACCGCATCGTCACCCTGCTCGGCGGGTACGACACCATCCGCGACGTCATCGCCTTCCCGAAGACGTCCACCGGCGGTGACCCGCTGACCGGCGCCCCGACCCCGATCACCCCGGCCCAGCGCCGGGAGGCCGGCGTGGACGCCAAGCCGAAGCTGCGCGAGGACGCCGCGAAGTCCGACGCCTGACACCGGATCCGCTAACCTTCAACGGCCCCGGACGGTCCACCCACCGTCCGGGGCCGGTCCACAATGACGTGTGACACAAGGAGGGTTGACTCATGCAGGTGATCACAAGAGTCGAGTGTCCGGATGACGTCCCGGCGACCAGACGCGTCCACATGGCCGCGTTCCCCGGCCCGGACGAGGCGGACCTGGTCGACGCGCTGCGCCGCGATCCGGCCTGGCTGCCCGAGCTGTCGCTGGTCGCGGTCGACGAGGCCGGGCTGGTGATCGGGCACGCGCTGCTGACCCGGCTGCGGGTCGGCGAGGACGGCGCGGGCCTCGCGCTCGCGCCGGTCGCCGTCGCGCCGGAGTGGCAGCGCAAGGGCGTCGGCGAACTCGTCGTCCGGGCCGCGCTGTCGGCGGCCGAGAAGGCGGGGGAGAAGCTCGTGGTCGTCCTCGGCGACCCGGAGTACTACGGGCGGTTCGGCTTCAGCGCGGCCGGACGGCACGAGATCAGCGGGCCGTTCGAGGTGCCGGACGCCTACTTCCAGGCGCTGCCGCTGCCCGCGTACGACGGCGCTCCGCGCGGGCTCTGCCGCTACCCCGAGGCCTTCGTGGCGGTGTAGACCGTCAGTTCGGTTCCACCGACCGCGTGCCCACCCGGGGCTCCGTTTTCACCAGGGGCTCCGTCCCACCCGACCTTCCCAGCCGGCCGAAGGGGACCGTGACCCGGCAGCTGCGCACGAACGCGGCCATCGCCGGCGTGAGTTCGCGGTCCTTCGGCCAGTACAGCCCGACCCGGCTCGGGCTGAGCCCCCGTACCGGCCGGTACGCGACGTCATCCCGTACGGCCAGCCGGCTCATCGTCTCCGGTGCGAAGCCGACGCCCTGACCGCACACCACCGCGGCCAGCCACTCGTCGGTGTTGTGCGCCACCGCGCCGATCCGCACCGGACGCCCGCCCCGTTCCCGGCCCGCCAGCCAGTACTCGCGCCAGTGCCCGGCCTCGTGCGGTATCGCCACGAACGGCTCGTCCAGCAGGTCCTCGACGGACAGCTCGGCCCGGTCCGCCAGCCGGTGCCCGGCCGGCAGCGCCACGACCCGCGCCTCCTCGCCGAGCACGGCGACGTTGTAGTGCTCGACCAGCCACGCCGGGCCGTGCCAGAGCGTCAGGTCGATCTCGCCGGTGGCCAGGCCCGAGGTCGGGTCGAACCAGTTGTTCTGCCGCAGCTCCACCTGCCAGCCGGGCATCCGCCGGGCGAAGTCGGCGACGGTGCTGCGGGTCATCAGGTTGATGATGCCGCCCTCGAACCCCACCCGCAGCACCGAGCCCTGCTCGGCGGCGGCCGCCCGGGTGGCCCGCAGCGCGTCCTCCCAGCCGGCCAGCATCGCCCCGGCGTAGTCCGCCAGCGCCCGCCCGGCCGGGGTGGGCGCCATGCCGCGCCGCGAGCGCTCGAACAGCTCGACCCCGAGCAGCGATTCCAGCTGGCGGATCTGCTTGGTGAGCGTCGGCTGGGAGACGAACAGCCGGGCCGCGGCAGCGGTCAGCTGCCCCTCCTCGCAGACCGCGGCGAAGCTGCGCAGCAGGCGGGTGTCGACATCCATGCCCCAAGGTTATGGAACCGGATATTGGACCCGTCCGGCAGGTGTGGGCCAAGGTTGATCGTTCGGCGTTCGCGCCGACCGGACGGGGGAGCGCGGGCGCGGCGGGGGGGGGGGGCCGCCCCGCCCCCCCCCCCGCCGCCCCCCCGCGGGGGCCGGCCCCCCCGCCGACCGCCGGCGAGGATAAACAAAAGAAGCA
>NZ_JBHWIO010000052.1:7929-18460 GCF_042732075.1 Kitasatospora sp. NPDC059812 | reverse complement strand
GCGGGGTGTTGTGTTTACGCGCCCGGCCCACGGTGGATCGTGGGGCGTGCGCGCCGCCCGGCGGGGGGGGCGGGGCCGGGGGGGTTCAGGGGGCCGCCGCTGCCGCCCATCCGTCCGCCGACCTGCGGAGGCGGCCTCCAGCGCCTACGGTGAGTGCTCATCAGCAGCAGCCGGACGGAGGACCCCAGGTGGTCGAGGAGCAGCGGACCGCGAAGCCGGAACGACTCGCGAGGAAGCCGTACGAGCGGGAACTGCTGCGGCTCCAGCAGGAACTGGTGAAGCTGCAGGAGTGGGTGCGGGTCGAGGGCGCCCGGCTGGTGGTGGTCTTCGAGGGGCGCGACGCCGCCGGCAAGGGCGGCGCGATCAAGCGGGTGACGGAGTACCTGAACCCGCGCATCGCCCGGGTCGCGGCGCTGCCGACCCCGACCGAGCGGCAGAAGACCCAGTGGTACTTCCAGCGGTACGTCGAGCAGCTGCCGGCCGCCGGGGAGATCGTGCTGTTCGACCGCAGCTGGTACAACCGGGCCGGTGTCGAGCGGGTCATGGGCTTCTGCACGGACGAGCAGTACTGGCAGTTCCTGCACCAGTGCCCGACCTTCGAGCGGATGCTGATCGAGTCGGGCATCCTGCTGCGCAAGTACTGGTTCTCGGTGAGCGACACCGAGCAGGAACGGCGCTTCCGGGACCGGCTGGAGGATCCGATGAAGCGCTGGAAGCTCTCCCCGATGGACGTCGAGTCGATCACCCGGTGGGAGGACTACTCGCGGGCCAAGGACGAGATGTTCGTCTACACCGACACCCCGGACTCGCCCTGGCACGTGGTGGAGAGCGACGACAAGCGGCGGGCCCGGATCAACATGATCGCCCACCTGCTCTCCACCGTGCCGTACCGCGAGATCACCGCCCCGCAGATCGACCTGCCGCCCCGCCCGGCCCCGCGCGGCTACCAACGGCCCCCGCGCGACCTGCAGAAGTACGTCCCGGACCACGCGGCCCGCCTCGACCGGCGGGACAGGGCGTAGGCGCGATGGGGCCGGCTGCTCCGGCGGGTGTGTCGGCGGCCTCGCATAGGCTTCCGGTGTGGACGAACCGGACCTCTTCACCGCCGCCGCCGAGGAACGCCAGAGCAGGGAGCCCGGCCGGGCGCCGCTGGCCGTACGGATGCGCCCGCGCACCCTGGACGAGGTGGCCGGGCAGCGGCAGCTGCTGAAGCCCGGGTCGCCGCTGCGGCGGCTGGTCTCGGGCTCGCGCGGGCCGGCGGCGACCAGCTCGGTGATCCTCTGGGGCCCGCCCGGCACCGGCAAGACCACCCTGGCGCACGTGATCAGCCAGGCCGTGGAAGGCCGCTTCGTCGAGCTGTCCGCGATCACCGCCGGGGTCAAGGAGGTCCGGGCGGTGATCGACGGCGCCCGGCGGGCGGTCGGCATGTCCGGCCGGGAGACGGTGCTGTTCCTGGACGAGATCCACCGCTTCTCCAAAGCCCAGCAGGACTCGCTGCTGCCGGCCGTGGAGAACCGCTGGGTCACCCTGATCGCGGCGACCACCGAGAACCCGTACTTCTCGGTGATCTCCCCGCTGCTGTCCCGCTCGCTGCTGCTCACCCTGGAGTCGCTGACCGACGAGGACGTCCGCGCCCTGCTGCGCCGCGCGGTGGCCGACGAGCGCGGCCTGGGGGGCGCGCTGGAGCTGACGGCGGAGTCCGAGGACCACCTGGTGCGCCTCGCCGGCGGTGACGCCCGGCGGGCGCTCACCACGCTGGAGGCGGCGGCCGGGGCGGCGCTGGAGAAGGCCGAGGCGAGCATCACGCTGGCCACCACGGAGACGGCCGTCAACCAGGCGGCGGTGCGCTACGACAAGGACGGCGACCAGCACTACGACGTGGCGAGCGCGCTGATCAAGTCGATCCGGGGCAGCGACGTGGACGCCACCCTGCACTACCTGGCCCGGATGATCGAGGCGGGGGAGGACCCGCGGTTCATCGCCCGCCGACTGATGATCTCGGCCAGCGAGGACGTCGGCCTGGCCGACCCGACGGCGCTCCAGACGGCGGTCGCGGCGGCCCAGGCGGTGGCCCTGATCGGCTTCCCGGAGGCGCGGATCATCCTCTCCCAGGCGGCGATCGCGCTGGCCCTGGCGCCCAAGTCCAACGCGGCCTACCTGGCGATCGACGCGGCGCTGGCGGACGTCCGGCAGGGGCTCGCGGGCGCGGTGCCGCCGCACCTGCGGGACGCGCACTACGGCGGCGCGGGCAAGCTCGGCCACGGCCAGGGCTACCAGTACCCGCACGACCTGCCGGAGGGCATCGCGGCCCAGCAGTACGCGCCGGACGCGGTGCACGGCAAGGACTACTACCAGCCGACCCGGCGCGGCGGCGAGGCCCGGTACGCGGACGTCGTGGAGTGGACGCGGGGCCGGCTCAGGGGTGAGTGAGAAGGGGCGCTCGACCACCCGGTACAATCGGTCGAAGTGCCATGCCCCGGGACGGCGGCGGAGGAGACTCCACCGACCGGCCGCACCAGCGGGGCATCGGCCGTAGGCCTCCTCCGGGAGGCCCGCACCAGGAGCGTCGCGCACCGTTTCGGTGTCGCGGACGGCCCGGATTTCCGGGCTGTTCCGTGTGACCAGCACTTTTGTGCCCGGCTCCGGAGAGCGGCTGACCGCATCGCCTCGGCGATGGGTTGTCTCCGGGTCGCGAGATGCGACCTCCGTCAACACCTGGTGAAGCCGTATTCGTAAGCAAGGAAGGTTTGGTTCATGGCGAACCAGAAGCGTCCCAAGGTCAAGATCGCGCGTGCGCTCGGCGTGCCGCTGACCCCGAAGTCCGTCAAGTACTTCGAGGCCCGCCCGTACCCGCCCGGCCAGCACGGCCGTGGTCGCAAGCAGAACTCGGACTACAAGGTCCGTCTGCTCGAGAAGCAGCGTCTGCGCGCCCAGTACGACCTGAGCGAGAAGCAGATGGCGCGCGCGTTCGACCGCGCGAAGAAGGCCGAGGGCAAGACCGGTGAGGCGCTCGTCGCCGAGCTGGAGACCCGTCTGGACTCGCTGGTGCTGCGTTCGGGCATTGCCCGCACCATCTACCAGGCCCGCCAGATGGTCGTCCACGGCCACATCGAGGTCAACGGTGGCAAGGTCAACAAGCCGTCGTACCAGATGAAGCCGGGCTTCGTGGTGACCGTCCGCGAGCGCAGCAAGGAGAAGGTCCCGTTCCAGGTCGCCCGTGAGGGTGGCTACGCGGGTGAGGGCCAGACCCCGAAGTACCTCGAGGTCAACCTGAAGGCCCTGGCCTTCCGCCTGGACCGTGCGCCGCAGCGCAAGGAGGTCCCGGTGATCTGTGACGAGCAGCTGGTGGTCGAGTACTACTCGCGCTGACCCGCGGCGGTTCCGCATCTGCGGTACCTCAGCGAGCCCCCGTCGCCTTTCGAGGCGGCGGGGGCTCGCCCCTTTTCCGGTGGTGTCTGCTGGTGCCGGTCGGGACCTAGCGGTTCTCGCCGGTCATCGCCGCGGCCAGCCGCAGGTGCGGGCGGGCCTCCTCGGCGCGGCCCTGGCGCTCCAGGGTGCGGCCGAGCATCAGCCGGGCGTAGTCCTCGGCCGGGTCGGTGTCCAGGATCCGGAGCAACTCGGCCTCGGCGCGCCCGAGTTGGGCGGAGTGGTAGTAGCTGCGGGCCAGCAGCAGCCGGACCGAGAGGTTGGCCGGCTCCTCGGCGAGCACGCCCTCCAGCATGCGGGCGGCGTCGGCGTAGGCCTTGGACTCGAAGTGGAACGTCGCGAGGCGGTACTCGTCGGCGGCGGTGGTCACGGCCACGGGGGGCTCCTTCCGGGTGGTTCCTTGCCTCCTCAAGCAATCGGCAAGTTTCAGCTATTCCTGGCCGGTGCGGGCGCCGGTGCGGACGGCACCGAGCAGGGCCCGGACCCGGGCTCCGGGCCGCCCGTCGACCCGCTGGCGCCCAGCGCCCGGGAGACCGCCGCGTCCAGGTCGAGCCGGGCCCCGGCCTGGTAGCACCGCTCGTACTCCTGCGCGGTCAGCCCCGCCCGGGCCCGCTCCGCGCACTCCTGGTGCGGGCCGAAGAAGGACCGCGAGCCCAGGAAGGGCAGGCCGACCGTGTGCCAGATCCGGTGCGCGGCGCCCTGCAGCACCCGGGCCTCGCCCAGGTCGCCCGGCGCGCCCGGGCCGCCCGGCTCGGTCTCCAGCAGCGCCAGCAGGTCGATCGCCAGCGCGATGCCGAGCAGGTCGTGGAACAGGTGGTTCAGCCGCAGGCCCTCCCGGGCCAGGGCGCGGGCCGCCCGGACGGCGCCGTCCAGCCAGTGCGCGTACGCCATCGCGTACAGCACGTACGCGTACGCCCACTGCTCGCCGTGCTCCTCGCACAGCTCGCGGGCCTGGCCGAACCAGAGCTCGCCGCTCTCCGGATCCCCCTGGAACAGGTACGCGAGGCCCAGCTCGACCATGGCCAGCACGACGTTGCTGTTGAGCTCGCCGATGGTCCGGTAGTGCCAGAGCGCCTCCTCGAACAGCTCGGCGGCGCGCTCCGGCTCGTCGCCGACCAGGGCCGCGCTGGCCTGCCGGTGGACGGCGTAGGCGAGCGCCCGGTCGTCGCCGGTGTCCAGGGCCTGGCGGCGGCACTCCTCCAGGGCCGGGCGGGCCGCTTCCAGGTCGCCTTGCAGGGTGGCCAGGTGGCCGGTCGCCCAGAGGGCCTTGGCGCGGGCCTCGGTCGGCTCGCGGTCCAGGGCGAGCGCGCGGTCCAGCCAGTGCCGCCCCTCGCCGAGGTGGCCGCAGCCGACCCAGTAGAACCACAGGGTGCCCGCCAGCAGCAGGGCGATCTGCTCCTCTCCGGGCTCGGCGAGGCAGAACTCCAGCGCCGCGCGGAGGTTGGGGTGGGCGAGTTCGGTGCGTTCGGCGGTCTCGGCCTGCCGGGGGCCGAACCACTCGACCTCGCCCCAGGTGGCCACGCCCAGGTACCAGTCGCGGTGGCGGCGCAGCAGCCGCGGCTCCTCGCCGGCGGCCCGCAGCCACTGGCCGCCGTAGTCGCGCAGGGTGTCCAGCAGCCGGAAGCGGACGCCGAAGGCGCTGTCCTCGCGCAGCACCACGGACTTGCCGACCAGTTCGTCGAGCAGGTCGAGCACGTCCTCGGCCTCCAGGCCGTCACCGGCGCAGACGTACTCGGCGGCCTCCAGGTCGAAACTGCCGGCGAAGACCGAGAGGCGGGCCCAGAGCAAACGTTCCTGCACGGTGCAGAGCTCATGGCTCCAACCGATCGTGGTGCGCAGCGCCCGGTGCCGCGGCAGGGCCGTCCGGGAGCCGCCGGTGAGCAGCCGGAACCGGTCATCCAGCCGGGCGGTGATCTGCTCCACCGACAGCGCGCGCAGCCGCCCGGCCGCCAGCTCCACCGCCAGCGGGAGGCCGTCCAGACGGCGGCAGAGCAGGCTCACCGCCTCGGCGTTGGCCTCGGTCAGCGCGAAGGAGGGCAGCACCGCCCGGGCCCGCTCGGCGAACAGCCGCACCGCGTCCGGCAGCCCGCCCGGACCGCTCGGACCGCTCGGACCGCTCGGCCGAGGGTCGACCGGCAGCGGGGCCAGGGCGAGCAGGTGCTCGCCCGAGGCCCGCAGCGCGGCGCGGCTGGTGGTCAGCACCCGGAGGCCGGGCAGTGCCCGCAGCAGCGCGTCCGCCAGGTCGGCGCAGGCCTGCACCAGGTGCTCGCAGCCGTCCAGCACCAGCAGCGTGCGCCGGCCGGACAGCCGCTCGGTAAGCACGTCCAGCGGCGGGCGGGCGGTGTCGTCGGTCAGCCGCAGCGCCTCCAGCGCCGCGCGGCCGAGCCGCAGCGGGTCCTGCACCGGGGCCACCTCGACCAGCCAGGTGCCGTCCGGGAAGGTGCCGGCCGCCCGGGCGGCGGCGCGCAGGGCCAGCCGGCTCTTGCCCACCCCGCCCGGCCCGGTCACCGTCACCAGCCGGGCGCCGGCCAGCAGGCCCGCCAGCTCGGCCAGCTCCCGCTGCCGCCCGACGAAGCCCGTCACCTCGGCCGGCAGCCGGCCGGGCTGCGGCTCGCGCGGCCACGCCGCGGGTTCCCCGGGCTGTGCTCTCCAGTCGCCGGCCAAGCGTTGCTCCCCGTGTTCCTGGCCCGGACCGTCGGGGCCCGGACGTTCGTCGGGCCGTACGGGCGACGGCCCGCCTGGCAGAACGAGGTGACCGGCCGGTAGGTTACGCGCGCGGTTCGCACATCCGACCGGTTCGGCCGAGGGCCGACGCGGCGGTGGACCCCGGGGCCCGGCGATAACCCGGTCCGGAAACCGGGCGTGGGCGCGATAGGGTTCCGTTTGGAGAACAGCAAGGCGAGGGAGCGCGCAAAGGTGTCCGTGGGAGAGCTGGCCGGGTTGCTCGTCGCCGTGTTCTGGGCGGTCCTGGTCACTCTGCTCGCCGTGGTGCTGGTCCGCCTCTCGCGCGTGCTGAAGGAGGCCACCGTCCTCGTCTCCGCCGTCACCGAGCAGGCCGTCCCGCTGCTGAGCGACGCGGGCGCCGCCGTGCGCAGTGCCAACCAGCAGCTGGAGCGGGTGGACGAGATCACCGCCAACGTGCAGGACGCCGCCGCCAACGCCAACGCGCTCTCCTCCACCGTCGCCGCCACCCTGGGCGGGCCGCTGGTGAAGGTCGCGGCCTTCAGCTACGGCGTCCGCAAGGCCGTCGCCAAGCAGCAGGGCGGCCAGCCGTCCGTGCCGTCGCAGAGCGGCGAGCGCGAGGAGCTGGCCCGGCTGATCCGGGCCGAGGTGCGCGCCGCGACCGCGCCCAGGAACGGCCTGCTCTCCCGGGTCCGGCGCGCGGTGAGGGGCTGACGGCATGGTGCGACGCGTCTTCTGGATGGCGGTCGGCGCCGGTGCGACCGTGTGGGCCATGAACAAGGCCAACGAGGCCGTGCACCGGCTCACCCCGGACAGCCTCTCCGGCACCGCCACGCGCGGTGCGCTGCACCTGGGCGACCTGGCCAAGCAGTTCGCCCAGGACGTGCGGGCCGGCATGGCCGAGCGCGAGGAGCAGCTGAAGGACGACCTCGGACTGCACGGTACCGCCGTCGTCGAACCCCGGAGCACCGGACGGGTCCTGCGCGGCGAGCCGCAGTACCGAGCTATCTCGGCGGCGCCCGGCAGCCCGGCCGCCGCCCTGCCCCCGTCAGGCCCCCGCCCTGTGTCCCGTGGGGCCCGCACCACCACCCGAGCCATTGAAGAAACGCCCCGCCGCGCCCTGCCGCAGCGGGGCGGCACCCCGAACCGGAAGGACCAATAATGGAGTCGGCTGAGATCCGCCGCCGCTGGCTGCGCTTCTTCGAGGAGCGCGGCCACACCGTCGTTCCGTCGGCGTCCCTGGTCGCCGACGACCCCACCCTGCTGCTGGTCAACGCCGGCATGGTGCCGTTCAAGCCCTACTTCCTGGGCGAGGTCAAGCCGCAGTTCTCGCGCGCCACCAGCGTCCAGAAGTGCGTGCGCACCCTGGACATCGAGGAGGTCGGGAAGACCACCCGGCACGGCTCCTTCTTCCAGATGTGCGGCAACTTCTCCTTCGGCGACTACTTCAAGGAAGGCGCCATCAAGTTCGCGTGGGAGCTGCTCACCAGCTCCGTCGCGGACGGTGGCTACGGCCTGGAGAAGGAGAAGCTCTGGATCACCGTCTACCAGGACGACGACGAGGCCGAGCTGATCTGGCGTGACGTCATCGGCGTCCCGTCCGAGCGCATCCAGCGCCTCGGCATGAAGGACAACTTCTGGTCGATGGGCGTCCCCGGCCCCTGCGGCCCGTGCTCGGAGATCAACTACGACCGCGGCCCCGCGTACGGCGAGGAGGGCGGCCCGGCCGTCAACGGCGAGCGCTACCTGGAGATCTGGAACCTGGTCTTCATGCAGTACGAGCGCGGCCACGGCGACGGCAAGGACGGCTTCGAGATCCTCGGCGACCTGCCGAGCAAGAACATCGACACCGGCCTCGGCCTGGAGCGCCTCGCCGCCATCCTCCAGGGCGTCGACAACCTCTTCGAGATCGACACCAGCCGGATGATCCTCGACCGCGCCGCCGAGCTCACCGGCCACACCTACGGCGCCGACCACAAGTCGGACGTCTCGCTGCGCGTGGTCACCGACCACATCCGCACCGCGCTGATGCTGATCGGCGACGGCGTCACCCCCGGCAACGAGGGCCGCGGCTACGTGCTGCGCCGCATCCTGCGCCGCGCCATCCGCAACATGCGCCTGCTGGGCGCCACCGGCGTGGTGGCCAAGGACCTCACCGACATCGCGATCAAGGCGATGGCTCCGCAGTACCCGGAGCTGGAGAGCGACCGCAAGCGCATCGAGACGGTCGTCGTCGGCGAGGAGGCGGCCTTCCTGCAGACCCTCAAGGCCGGCACCAGCCTGCTGGACGCCGCGGTCACCGAGACCAAGCAGGCCGGCGGCGCGGTCCTCTCCGGGGACCAGGCCTTCAAGCTGCACGACACCTACGGCTTCCCGATCGACCTCACCCTGGAGATGGCCGAGGAGCAGGGCCTCCAGGTGGACGAGGCCGGCTTCCGCCGCCTGATGCAGGAGCAGCGCAACCGCGCCAAGGCGGACGCCAAGGCCAAGAAGATGGGCCACGCCGACGTCGCCGCGTACCGCGAGGTCGCCGACAAGTCCGGCGCGAGCGTCTTCACCGGCTACAACCTCACCGAGGGCGAGGCCAGCGTCGTCGGCCTGCTGGTGGACGGCGTTCCGGCGCCGGCCGCCTCCGAGGGCGACGAGGTCGAGATCATCCTCGACCGCACCCCGTTCTACGCCGAGGGCGGCGGCCAGCTCGCCGACCACGGCCGGATCCGGCTGGAGTCCGGCGCGGTGGTGGAGATCCGCGACGTGCAGCAGCCCGTCCCGGGTGTCATCGTGCACTCCGGTGGGGTGCTGTTCGGCGAGGTCGTGCTCGGCGCCTCGGCGTACGCCACGATCGACACCGAGCGCCGCCGGGCGATCGCCCGCGCCCACTCGGCCACCCACCTGACCCACCAGGCGCTGCGCGACGCGCTCGGCCCGACGGCCGCCCAGGCCGGCTCCGAGAACGCCCCCGGCCGCTTCCGCTTCGACTTCGGCTCGCCCGCCGCCGTCCCGGGCACCGTGCTGGTCGACGTCGAGCAGAAGATCAACGACGTGCTGGGTCGCGAACTCGACGTCACCGCCGAGGTCATGACGATGGATCAGGCCCGCAAGGCCGGTGCCATCGCGATGTTCGGCGAGAAGTACGGCGACGAGGTCCGGGTCGTCACCATCGGTGACTTCTCCAAGGAGCTGTGCGGTGGCACGCACGTCGGCAACACCGCCCAGCTGGGCCTGGTGAAGCTGCTCGGCGAGTCCTCGATCGGCTCCGGCGTGCGCCGCGTCGAGGCGCTGGTCGGCGTCGACGCGTACAAGTTCCTGGCCCGCGAGCACACCGTGGTGTCCCAGCTGACCGAGCTGGTCAAGGGGCGCCCGGAGGAGCTGCCGGAGAAGATCTCGGGCATGCTCGCCAAGCTCAAGGACGCCGAGAAGGAGATCGAGCGCTTCCGCGCCGAGAAGGTGCTGGCCGCCGCGGCGGGTCTGGCCGACTCGGCCGAGGACGTGCAGGGCATCTCGGTGGTCGCCGCGCAGGTCGCCGACGGCGTGGGCGCGGACGAGCTGCGCAAGCTGGTGCTGGACGTGCGCGGCCGCCTCGGCTCGCGCCCGGCCGTGGTCGCCGCCTTCACCGTGGCGAACGACCGCCCGCTGACCGTGATCGCCACCAACGAGGACGCCCGCGGCCGCGGCATCAAGGCCGGCGAGCTGGTCCGGGTCGCCGCCAAGACCCTCGGCGGCGGCGGTGGCGGCAAGGACGACGTCGCCCAGGGCGGCGGCTCCAACCCGGCCGCGGTCGGCGAGGCCGTCGCCGCGGTGCGCGGCCTGGTCGCGGAGCGCGCCAGCTGATGGTCGAGGAGCCTCAGGTGGAGCGGCCCTTCCGGCGGGGGCGGCGGATCGCCGTCGACGTCGGTGACGCCCGGATCGGGGTCGCGTCCTGCGACCCCGACGGGGTGCTCGCCACGCCCGTGGAGACCGTTCCGGCCGGAGTGAAGTCGCAGGCCAGGATCGCCGCCATCGTCGAGGAGTACGACGCGGTGGAGGTGATCGTCGGGCTGCCCCGCTCGCTGAGCGGCAAGGAGGGCCCGGCGGCGGAGAAGGTCCGTGCCTACGCGACGCGGCTGGCCAACCGGCTGTACCCGGTGCCGGTCCGGCTGGTCGACGAGCGGATGTCGACCGTCACCGCCACCCATGGGCTGCGCGCCTCGGGTGTCAAGGCGAAGAAGGGCCGCTCGGTGGTCGACCAGGCCGCCGCGGTGGTGATCCTGCAGACCGCCCTTGAGTCCGAACGGGTGAGCGGGAACCCGCCCGGTGAGAGCGTCGAGGCGGTCGGCTGACCGGCCTGATCTAACGTCCCGTCGAGGGGTGGGGGGGGGGGGGGCGGCGCGCGCGGGCGCAGCGTCAGGTTTGTGGCTCGGGGGCGGGGGGGTGGGGCGCGGCG
>NZ_JBHWIO010000052.1:0-7919 GCF_042732075.1 Kitasatospora sp. NPDC059812 | reverse complement strand
GTCGGCGGACCGGCCTGAACAAACGACCCGTCGAGGGGTCCGTGCGGACGCGTCCGCACGGACCCCTTTCGAACGTTTCGGCACTGCCGAGGGGACGCGAGCCATGACCGACCAGGACTTCCACCCGGGGCTCACGCCCGGGCACCTGGGTGCGCCGGTGCTGGAACCGGAGGGCCGGCCCCCGGGCGCGCCCCGCATGCGCTCCGATGCGCCCGATCCGCACCGACGGCGTAACGGACTGGCCTGCGCGCTCACCGCGCTCGCCCTGGTCGCGGTGTTCGGCGGGGCGGGCCTCGCCGGGTACACCTGGTTCCAGGGGCAGCGCAAACCCCCGGCCGCCGCCGACTACGACGGGCAGGGCACCGGCAGCGTCCAGGTCTCGGTGCCGGAGGGCGCGGGCCTGTCCCAGATCGCGTCCGCCCTGGTCCGCAACGGGGTGGTGGCCAGCTCGCTCGCCTTCACCCGGGCGGCCAAGGGCAGCGCCGCGGCCGCCGGGCGGATCCAGCCCGGCACCTACACCCTGAAGCAGCGGATGTCGGCCGCGGCCGCGCTGACCGTGCTGATCGACCCGGCCAACGCCAACGGCCTGACCATCCCCGAGGGCTGGCGCGGCTACCAGATCTACGTGGCCATCGACCACAAGCTGCGTCTGCCGGAGGGCACCACCCAGCGCACCGCCCAGGAGCAGGGCGCCGAACTGGGCCTGCCGGACTTCGCCAAGGGCAGCCCCGAGGGCTACCTCTTCCCCGCGACGTACAGCGTCACCGACGGAACCACCGCGATCGACCTGCTGAAACAGATGGTGGAGCGGGCCGGCAAGGAGTTCAGCCGGGACGACGCGAACGTCGTCGCGCAGAACCTCGGCCAGAGCCTGTACGGGCTGGTCACCGTGGCCAGCATGGTCCAGGGCGAGGCCGACAACAACGAGGACATGGGCAAGGTGGCGCGGGTCATCTACAACCGGCTGGCCAAGGGCATGCCGCTGCAGCTCGACTCCACGATCAACTACGCGCTCGGCCGGTCGACCCTGAACACCACCGTCACCGACACCCGGCTGGACTCCCCGTACAACACCTACCTGCACCCGGGGCTGCCGCCCACGCCGATCTCCAACCCGGGGCGGCAGGCGATCACGGCGGCGCTGGACCCGGCGCAGGGGGACTGGCTCTACTTCGTCACCGTGAAACCGGGGGACACCCGCTTCACCGACAGCTTCGACGTACAGCAGCGCAACGTCGCCGAGTTCAACGCGAACCGGGCGTCGGCGAAGCCCGGCGCCTCGGCCTCGTCGTCGGCTTCGGCCGGTGCGTCGGCCCCCGACTCCGGGCCGGCGGCGCCGGAGCCCGAGCCGGGCGCGGGCTGGTGAGGTCGGACACTGACGGCACGTCCGCCCTGCCGGGGGCACGTGTGCGGTACGGTAACGTCTCCTCCCAGGCGCTGCGCTAGCACGCCGGTTCGAGAATCAGCCGGGACCGCGTCCCGGACGGCCGGTCCGATCCTCCGGCCGTCTTCGTCGGTTAAGGGGATCAATGACCGATCTGGGTCGGGGCTACGGCCCCCAGGGCTCTGAGCCGTGGCACCCCGGTGACCCCGGGTACGGCGGCCAGCAGCCGGTCCCCGGCCAGCAGGACGGCCAGTGGCAGCAGTATCCCCAGCAGGGCGAGCCGGTCCAGCAGTATCCCCAGCAGCAGGGCGAGCCGGCCCAGCAGCCGTACGGAGACGTGCAGCAGCAGGGGTATCCGCAGCAGCAGATGCAGCAGATGCCGCAGCAGGGGTACCCGCAGGGGTATCAGCAGCAGGGGTTCCCGGGCGGGCAGCAGCAGTACCCGCAGCAGCAGGTGCCCCAGCAGCAGATGCCGCCGCAGCAGCAGGGCTACCCGCAGCAGCAGATGCCGCAGCAGGGGTACCCGCAGCAGCAACAGCAACAGCAGCAGATGGCGCCGCAGGGGTACCAGCAGCTGCCCCAGCAGGGGTACCAGCAGCAGGGGTTCCCGGACGGTCAGCAGCAACCGGGCATGGCGCAGCAGCAGGGGATGTCCCCGCAGCAGCCCCAGCAGCCCCAGCAGCCTCAGCAGCCCGGTGCGCAGCAGCAGCCGGGCATCCCGCAGCAGGGCGCGCAGCCCGGGCGGCGGCGTCGCGCGGCGCCGGAACCCGAGCCGGCCGCGCCCGTCAGCGGCCCCGGCCCGGACGGCATCGACTGGGAGGCCGAGGCCGCCGCGCTGGAGGCCGGCGCCGATCCGGTCGGCGGGCACGCGCCCGAGGCCGACGAGTGGGACGGCCACCCGGACGGCTTCCAGGAGGACGGCCGTCACGAGGACGGCCACCACGAGGACGCCGAGTACCGCGACGAGGACGGCCACGCCGAACAGGAGGGCTTCCTCGGCGAGGAAGACTCCTCCCGCGACGCGCAGAAGAAGCGCAAGGAGAAGGGCAAGAAGTCCGGCCGCCGCAACGGCGGGGCCTGCCTGCTGGTCGCGCTGGTGCTGGTCGGCGCCCTGGGCGGGGCCGGCTGGTGGGGCTACGGCTTCTACCAGGACCACTTCGGCCCGCCGCCGGACTTCACGGGCGAGGGCGGCAGCCCCGTCCAGGTCGAGGTCAAGTCGGGTGCGGTCGGCGGTCAGATCGGCCTGGCGCTGAAGAGCGCCGGCGTGGTCAAGAGCGTCGACGCCTTCAGCAAGGCCTGCGACGCCGAGCCGAAGTGCAAGAATGTCCAGCCAGGCTTCTACTCGCTGAAGAAGGAGCTGCCGGCTGCCACCGCGCTGAGCGAACTGCTCAACGGGGCCGGCGGTGCGGCGCTGGTCATCCCCGAGGGCAAGACCGCCGCCGACATCTACACCCTGATCGACGGGAAGCTGAAGCTGCCGCAGGGCACCACGGCGGGTGTCGCCAAGGCCCAGGTCGGCAGTCTCGGCCTGCCGGCGTACGCGAACGGCAACGTCGAGGGCTTCCTCTGGCCGACCCGGTACAACATCGCCGACGGCATGAAGCCCGAGGACCTGCTCAAGCAGATGGTGAAGAACGCCACCGACAAGTACGCGACCCTGGACGCCGACGCGTCCAAGGTCGGCCTCAAGAACGCGTACGAGGTGGTCATCGAGGCGAGCATCCTGCAGCGCGAGGGCAACAAGGTCGACGACTTCGCCAAGATGGCCAGGACCATCCAGAACCGGCTGGCGAGCGATGCCGTGCGCCACACGCTCGGCATGGACACCACGCTGCAGTACTCGCTGGGCCGCAAGGACCTGGACAAGAAGGACATCAACGACGGGTCCAACAAGTACAACACCTACATCAACCCGGGCCTGCCGCCGACGCCGATCTCCAACCCCGGCGACGACGCGCTCAAGGCGGTGCTCAACCCGGCGGACGGCAAGTGGCTGTACTTCATCGCGATGTCCCCGTCCAACACCCTCTTCGCCGACACGGACAAGGAGCACGCCGCCAACGTCGAGGCGTACTGCCGGGCGGCGGGCCAGGGCTTCGACAAGGTCGGTCTCCACTGCACCACCAAGTAGCCGCCACCGCACCGCCGTTCACGGAGGAGCAGCGTTGACCAGCAAGCACCGGGCCGCCGTCCTCGGCTCGCCGATCGCCCACTCGCTCTCGCCGGACCTGCACCGGGCCGCCTTCGCGGCGCTCGGGCTGGACGGCTGGCGCTACGACCGCTTCGAGGTCGACGAGGCCGGCCTGCCCGGCTTCCTCGCCGGGCTGGACGAGGCCGAGTGGGCCGGGCTGTCGCTGACCATGCCGCTGAAGCGGGCGATCATCCCGCTGCTGGACGAGGTCAGCGCGACGGCCCGTGCGGTGGACGCGGTGAACACCGTGGTGTTCACCGCCGACGGGCGGCGCACCGGGGACAACACCGACGTCCCCGGGCTGGTGAACGCGCTGCGCGAGCGCGGCATCACCGAGGTGCCGGCCGCGGCCGTGCTGGGTGCCGGGGCCACCGCCTCCTCGGCGCTGGCGGCGCTGGCCCAGGTCTGCACCGGCGAGGTGACCGTCTACGTGCGCAGCGCGGAGCGGGCCCGGGAGATGGCCGAGCTGGGCGAGCGGCTGGGCGTCGCCGTGCGCACCGCCGACTGGGAGCTCGGCGCGCAGGCGCTGGCTCGGCCGCTGACCGTCTCGACCACGCCGGTCGGTGCGACCGACGCCTTCGCCGGGGCGCTGCCCGCCGCGCCGGGGGCGCTGTTCGACGTGCTGTACCACCCGTGGCCGACGGCGCTGGCCGCCGCCTGCGCCGCGCGCGGGGCGACCGTCCTGGGCGGGCTGGACCTGCTGGTGCACCAGGCGGTGCTGCAGAGCGAGGCCTTCACCGGGCGGGCGCCGGGGCCGCTGGCGGCGATGCGCGAGGCGGGCGAGAAGGCCCTCGCCGGGCGCTGAGCCCGCGCCGGTGGCCGGATCGCGCCGGCCACCGCCCGGCCGGCTGGCCGGAATCGTGCCGACCACCGTCCCGCCGACTGACCGACCACCGTCCGTCACGCGGACTGGGCCTCCGGGTGCCGCCGGGACGTGAAAGGATTCAGGGGAAAAGGCACGCCCGGGCGGGCCCCGGCAGGTGCCGTGGCCGGTCCGCTGATGAAGGAGCTCCGTTGGGTACGTTGCGCTGGCTGACGGCGGGGGAGTCGCACGGCCCCGCACTCGTCGCGACGCTGGAGGGCCTGCCCGCCGGTGTACCGGTCACCACCGCGGTGGTGGCCGACGCGCTGGCGCGCCGCCGGCTCGGTTACGGTCGCGGCGCACGGATGAAGTTCGAGCAGGACGAGGTGACGTTCCTCGGCGGCGTCCGGCACGGCGAGACCATGGGCAGCCCGGTGGCGGTCATGGTCGGCAACACCGAGTGGCCGAAGTGGGAGCAGGTCATGTCGGCCGACCCGGTCGACCCCGAGGTGCTGGCCGGTCTGGCCCGCAACGAGGCGCTCACCCGCCCCCGCCCCGGCCACGCCGACCTGGCTGGCATGCAGAAGTACTCGATCGACGAGGCCCGTCCGATCCTGGAGCGCGCCAGCGCCCGTGAGACGGCCGCCCGGGTCGCGCTCGGTGCCGTCGCCCGCGCGTACCTGAAGGCGACCTGCGGGATCGAGATCGTCAGCCACGTGGTCGAGCTGGCCGCCGCCAAGGCCCCGGCCGGTGTGCTGCCGCTGCCCTCGGACGAGGCGCGGCTGGACGCCGACCCGGTCCGCTGCCTGGACGCCGACGCGTCGAAGGCGATGGTCGCCGAGATCGACCAGGCCCACAAGGACGGCGACACCCTCGGCGGCGTGGTCGAGGTGCTCGCGTACGGCGTGCCGGTGGGTCTGGGCTCGCACGTGCACTGGGACCGCCGGCTGGACGCCCGGCTGGCCGCCGCGCTGATGGGCATCCAGGCGATCAAGGGCGTCGAGGTCGGCGACGGCTTCGAGCTGGCCCGGGTGCCCGGCTCGCAGGCGCACGACGAGATCGTCCCGACCCCCGAGGGCGTCAAGCGCACCTCCGGCCGCTCCGGCGGCACCGAGGGCGGCCTGACCACCGGCGAGGTGCTGCGGGTGCGTGCCGCCATGAAGCCGATCGCCACCGTGCCGCGGGCGCTGCAGACCCTGGACGTGCGCACCGGCGAGCCGGCCAAGGCGCACCACCAGCGCTCGGACGTCTGTGCCGTGCCGGCCGCCGGGATCGTCGCCGAGGCGATGGTCGCGCTGGTGCTGGCCGACGCGGTGAGCGAGAAGTTCGGCGGTGACCACGTCTCCGAGACCCGCCGCAACGTGCAGGGCTACCTCGACAACCTGATCATCCGATGACCGTTCCGGTCGTTGTGCTGGTCGGCCCGCCCGGCAGTGGCAAGTCCACCGTCGGGCGGGCCCTGGCCGAGCGCCTGGGCGTCGGCTTCCGGGACACCGACGCCGACATCGAGGCGTTGGCCGGCAAGCCCATCCCGGAGATCTTCATCGACGAGGGCGAGCCGCACTTCCGCGAGCTGGAGGTCCGGGCCGTGCGCACGGGCGCCACGGAGCACGACGGCGTCCTGGCGCTCGGCGGCGGCGCGGTGATGGCCGAGGCCACCCGCGCCCTGCTGCGCGAACTGCCGGTCGTCTTCCTGGAGGTCCCGCTGGCGGACGCGGTCAAGCGGGTCGGCCTGGACGCCCCGCGCCCGCTGCTGGCCATCAACCCGCGGGCCCGCTGGCGCGAGCTGATGGAGGCCCGCCGGCCCCTCTACCTGGAGGTGGCCACCGCCGTCGTCGACACCGCCGGCCGCACCCCCGAGCAGGTCGCGGACGCCGTACTGGAAGCACTGGAGCTGAAGACCCCCCATGACTGACCCCATCGTCAGGATTCACGTCGGCGGCAGCGCCGGCCACGACCCGTACGACGTGCTGATCGGGCACCAGCTGCTCGGCGAGCTGGCGCCGCTGATCGGCACCCGCGCCAAGCGGGTCGCGATCATCCACCCCGAGGCGCTGGCCGCCACCGCCGACGCCATCCGCGAGGACCTGCTCGGCGAGGGCTACGAGGCGATCGCGCTGCAGGTGCCCAACGCCGAGGACGCCAAGAGCGCCGAGGTCGCCGCGTACTGCTGGTCGGTGCTCGGGCAGACCGGCTTCACCCGCAGCGACGTCGTCGTCGGCCTCGGCGGCGGCGCCACCACCGACCTGGCCGGCTTCGTCGCCGCCACCTGGCTGCGCGGCGTCCGCTGGATCTCCATGCCCACCACGCTGCTCGGCATGGTCGACGCGGCCGTCGGCGGCAAGACCGGCATCAACATCGCCGAGGGCAAGAACATGGTCGGCGCCTTCCACCCGCCGGTGGGCGTGCTGGCCGACCTCGACACCCTGGCGACCGTGCCCAAGCACGACTACGTCTCCGGCCTCGCCGAGGTCATCAAGTGCGGCTTCATCGCCGACCCGGCCATCCTCGACCTGATCGAGGCCGACCCGGAGGGCGCCAAGACCCCGGACGGCCGGCACACCGTCGAGCTGATCCGCCGCGCCATCCAGGTCAAGGCCGACGTGGTCTCCGGGGACCTCAAGGAGTCCGGCCGGCGCGAGATCCTCAACTACGGCCACACCCTCGGCCACGCCATCGAGCGCAACGAGCGCTACAAGTGGCGGCACGGCGCCGCGATCTCCATCGGCATGGTCTTCGCCGCCGAACTCGGCCGCCTGGCAGGCCGGTTGGACGACGAGACGGCCGACCGGCACCGCACCGTGCTGGCCTCCGTCGGGCTGCCGCTGCGCTACCAGGCGGACGCCTGGCCGAAGCTGCTGGACGCCATGAAGATCGACAAGAAGTCGCGCGGCGACCTGATCCGCTTCATCGTCCTGGACGGCCTCGGCAAGACCTCCGTCCTGGAGGGTCCCGACCCGTCCCTGCTGGTCGCCGCCTACGCGGAGGTCTCGGCGTGACCAGGGTCATGGTGCTCAACGGCCCCAACCTCGGACGGCTCGGCAGCCGCGAGCCGGACGTCTACGGCGCCACCTCCTACGCCGGGCTGGTCGAGCGCTGCACCGCGCTCGGCAAGGAGTTCGGCTTCGAGGTCGAGGTGCACGAGACCAACTCCGAGCAGCAGATGGTGGAGTGGCTGCACGAGGCGGCCGACGGCAAGGTGCCCGTGGTGATCAACCCGGGCGCGTTCACGCACTACTCGTACGCGATGCGGGACGCCGCCTCGCAGCGCACCGCGCCGCTGATCGAGGTGCACATCTCCAACCCGTACGCCCGGGAGACCTTCCGGCACACCTCGGTGATCGCCGCGGTGGCCTCCGGCACCATCGCGGGATTCGGGCTCGGCTCGTACGAGCTGGCCCTGCGCGCCCTGGCCGAGCAACTCACCACGCGCTGACGCCTGGTCAGGGGGGGGGGGGCCGGGGGGGGGGCGGCGCGCCCGCGCCGCGGGGATGGTGCGCGCGAGAGGTGTGGGGGGGGGGGGGTGTCACAGACTCCCCGGG
>NZ_JBHWIO010000051.1:56473-61088 GCF_042732075.1 Kitasatospora sp. NPDC059812 | reverse complement strand
GCGTGCGCCACAGCGGCAGGAACGTTCAACCTGGCGGCGGGAGCCAACAGACAGGTCTTCTGCAACCTCCCCAACGTCACCGCCCCGACGACGAACGTCGTCACGGCGACCTTCCCCGGACCCGGCGGCACCCCCATCACCACACCGCCGTCGGAAGCGACCGCCAACGTTCCGTCGCTGGCCATC
The DNA here is from genome assembly GCF_042732075.1 of Kitasatospora sp. NPDC059812. NCBI lineage: Bacteria > Bacillati > Actinomycetota > Actinomycetes > Kitasatosporales > Streptomycetaceae > Kitasatospora > Kitasatospora sp. NPDC059812. The sequence continues at coordinate 60,902 of NZ_JBHWIO010000051.1, read as the reverse complement.
GTCAAGGAGGTCTGCACCTCGGCAACGGTCGCCAACTGCATCGAGGGTGGTAACGGCCCCTGGGCCGGCGTCACCACCGTTCCGCCCGGCGCCACCGCGTACTGGCGGATCACCGTCACCAACACCGACGGCGTCGACATCTCCGGCATCACCCTGACGGATGCCGTCACCCCGGCGTGCGCCACGGTCGCCGGCATGTTCAACCTCCCGGCAGGGGCGAGCACCCAGGTCTTCTGCAACCTCCCCGGCATCACCACCTCGACGACGAACGTCGTCACGGCGAGCTTCCCCGGCCCCGGCGGCACCCCCATCACCACACCGCCCGCCGAGGCCACAGTCGACGTTCCGTCGCTGGCGATCGTCAAGGAGGTCTGCACCTCGGCAACCGCGGGTGACTGCGGATCCGGCGGCAATGGCCCCTGGGCCGGCGTCACCACCGTCGCCCCCGGCGGCACCGCCTACTGGCGCATCACCGTCACCAACACCGGTGCGGTGAACATCTCCGGCATCACGCTCAACGACGCCGTCACCCCGGCATGCGCCACGGCCGCCGGCACGTTCGATCTGGCAGCGGGAGCGAACAAGCAGATCTTCTGCAACCTCGCCAACGTCACGAAGCCCACCACCAACGTCGTCACGGCCACCTTCCCCGGCCCCGGCGGCACACCTCCGATCACCACACCACCCTCCGAAGCAACCGCCAACGTTCCCTCGCTGGCGATCGTCAAGGAAGTGTGCACCTCGGCAGTCGCCGCCGACTGCGGGCCCGGCGGCAGCGGCCCCTGGGCCGGCGGCACCACGGTTCCGTCCGGTGGCACCGCCTACTGGCGCATCACCGTCACCAACGACGGCCCCAGCGACATCACCGGCATCACCCTGACCGACCCCGTCACCCCGGCGTGCGCCACGGCCGCCGGCACCTTCAACCTGGCGGCAGGAGCGAACAAGCAGATCTTCTGCAACCTCGCCAACGTCACCCAGGCCACCGCCAACGTCGTCACCGCGACCTTCCCCGGCCCCGGCGGCACGCCCATCACCACCCCGCCCGCCGAGGCCACCGTCGACGCCCCGTCACTGACGATCCTCAAAGAGGTCTGCACCTCGACCACTGCGGCCGACTGCGCCAGCGGCGGTAGCGGCCCCTGGGCCAAGACGACCATCATCCCATCCGGTGCCACCGCGTACTGGCGGATCACCGTCACCAACACCGGGACGGTCCCCATCGCGGGCATCACCCTGACCGATGCCGTGACCCCGGCGTGCGTGACGGCCGCCGGAACGTTCAACCTGGCGACGGGGGCGAACAAGCAGGTCTTCTGCGACCTCGCCAACGTCACCACCTCGACCACCAACGTGGTGACAGCCACCTTCCCCGGCCCCGGTGGCCATCCCATCACCACACCACCGTCGGAAGCAACGGCTGACGTTCCGTCGCTGGCGATCGTCAAGGAGGTCTGCACCTCGACAACCGCCGCCGACTGCGGATCCGGCGGTAGCGGCCCCTGGGCCGGTGTCACCACCGTCGCACCGGGCGGCACCGCATACTGGCGGATCACCGTCACCAACACCGGTGCGGTCCCGGTCAACGGCATCACCCTGGCCGACCCCGTCACCGCGGGCTGCGTGACGGCGGCCGGCACGTTCAACCTGGCGCCGGGAGCAGACAAACAGATCTACTGCAACCTCCCCAACGTCACCACCTCGACCACCAACGTCGTGACGGCCACCTTCCCCGGCCCCGGCGGGACCCCCATCACCACCCCGCCCTCCGAGGCAGCAGTTGACGTTCCTTCCCTGACGATCGTCAAGGAGGTCTGTGCCTCCACCACAGCCGCGAACTGTGGGCCCGGCGGCAGCGGCCCCTGGGCCGGCGTCACCACCCTCGCGCCCGGCGGCACCGCCTACTGGCGCATCACCGTCACCAACACCGACGGCGTCGACATCAACGGCATCACCCTCAACGACGCCGTCACCCCGGCATGCGCCACAGCCGCCGGCACCTTCAACCTGACGCCGGGAGCAGACAAACAGATCTTCTGCAACCTCGCCAACGTCACCCAGTCCACCACCAACGTCGTCACCGCGACCTTCCCCGGCCCCGGCGGCACACCTCCGATCACCACACCGCCCTCCGAGGCCACGGCCAACGTTCCCTCGCTGACCATCAACAAGGAGGTCTGCACCTCGACAACCGCCGCCGACTGCGGATCCGGCGGTAACGGCCCCTGGGCCAGCATCACCACCGTCGCCCCCGGCGGCACCGCCTACTGGCGCATCACCGTCACCAACACCGACGGCGTCGACATCAACGGCATCACCTTGACCGACACCGTCACCCCGGGTTGCGTTACGGCGGCCGGCACCTTCAACCTGACGGCAGGAACCAGCAAGCAGATCTTCTGCAACCTCCCCAACGTCACCACCTCGACCACCAACGTGGTGACGGCCACCTTCCCGGGGCCGGGCGGCACACCTCCGATCACCACACCGCCGTCGGAAGCAACGGCCAACGTTCCCTCCCTCGCGATCGTCAAGGAGGTCTGCACCTCGACAACCGCCGCCGACTGCGGGCCCGGTGGTAACGGCCCCTGGGCCGGCATCACCACCGTCGCCCCCGGCGGCACCGCCTACTGGCGCATCACCGTCACCAACACCGACGGCGTCGACATCAACGGCATCACCCTGACCGACACCGTCACCCCGGGCTGCGCGACGGCCGCCGGCACCTTCAACCTGACGCCGGGAGCAGACAAACAGATCTTCTGCAACCTCCCCAACGTCACCCAGGCCACCACCAACGTCGTCACCGCGACCTTCCCCGGCCCCGGCGGCACACCTCCGATCACCACACCGCCCTCCGAAGCAACGGCCAACGTTCCCTCCCTCGCGATCGTCAAGGAAGTGTGCACCTCGACAACCGCCGCCGACTGCGGATCCGGCGGCAACGGCCCCTGGGCCAGCGTCACCACCCTCCCGCCCGGCGGCACCGCCTACTGGCGCATCACCGTCACCAACACCGACGGCGTCGACATCAACGGCATCACCCTCAACGACGCCGTCACCCCGGCATGCGCCACAGCCGCCGGCACCTTCAACCTCGCAGCAGGAGCGAACAAGCAGATCTTCTGCAACCTCCCCAACGTCACCGCCCCGACGACGAACGTCGTCACGGCGACCTTCCCGGGGCCCGGCGGCACCCCCATCACCACACCGCCGTCGGAAGCGACCGCCAACGTTCCGTCGCTGGCCATCGTCAAGGAGGTCTGCACCTCGGCAACCGCCGCCGACTGCGGGCCCGGCGGCAACGGCCCCTGGGCCAGCGTCACCACCCTCCCGCCCGGCGGCACCGCCTACTGGCGGATCACCGTCACCAACACCGACGGCGTCGACATCAACGGCATCACCCTGACCGACACCGTCACCCCGGCATGCGCCACAGCCGCCGGCACCTTCAACCTCGCAGCAGGAGCGAACAAGCAGATCTTCTGCTCCAGCTCCCACCTGACGGAGTCGACGACGAACACCGTCACGGCCACGTTCCCCGGTCCCGGTGGGACGCCCATCACCACCCCGCCCTCCGAGGCCACGGCGAACGTTCCCTCGCTGACCATCAACAAGGAGGTCTGCCAGTCCGACGTCCCCGGTAACTGCGCCGAGGGCGGGTCCGGTCCGTGGGGCAAGGAGACGACTCTCCACAAGAACGACGGCAAGGAGGACTGTGACCGCGACAAGTGCAAGGCGTACTGGCGGATCACCGTCACCAACACCGGTACGGTCGACATCAGCGGCATCACACTGAACGACCAGCAGGAGGCCTCCTGCGTCGTCGCTGCGGGGACGTTCAGTCTGGCCTCCGGGCAGGAGAAGAGGTTCTTCTGCTCCAGCGTCATCACGGAGGACACGACCAACACCGTGACGGCCTCCTTCCTGCCGCCGAACGCCGCGCCGGGTACCCCGCCGATCACCACTCCCCCGTCCTCCGCGATCGCACGCTGCGCCCCGCCCTGCGACAGGGACAAGTGCAACGAGCACAAGCCCGAGCCGGGTGACGGCCACGGCCACGGCGGTCACGGCGACGGGATGGAGGTCGGCCACGGACCGGAGCCGGCCGGCTACCCGCAGCCGGGTGGCGGCAACGTCCCCGGCCCGAACGGCGGGGTCCTGCCGCACACCGGCGCCGCTGTGGTGCCCTTCACCCTCACGAGCGCGCTCCTGGCGGGCCTCGGCGCCCTGCTGGTCGTGGTCGTCAGGGTTCGGCGGAACCGGAAGGGAGTGAGGAGCGAGTGATCGCAGCCTGACCGGGGTCTGATCGGCCCCGACCGGGGGGGGGGGGGCCCCACCCCCCCCGGGCCCCCCCCAGGGGGCGCGGGGTGGGGTGGGAGAAATGGGGGTGGTGGCAAGGGGGCGGGTGGCACGGCCAAGCTGGGGA
>NZ_JBHWIO010000051.1:48396-56463 GCF_042732075.1 Kitasatospora sp. NPDC059812 | reverse complement strand
GGTTTTGTTTTCTTTTGTGTTTTGTTGTTTTGTGTGGGTTTCGGTGTGGGTGCGCCGCGCCCGGGGGGGGGGGCTCCCCGGCCCGCGCGCCCCCCACCGCCCTGTCGTGACGTTGCTGCGTTCGCATAATTGCTGATTGACGATCGGTACGGTGAGCAGCTCATCGCTCTGCTCATGTCTATAAACGGGGGGGGGAACAAGGCAATCACTCGACATCCGGCCGTCGAGTGTCGAACCGATTGGAACGAATCCCATGGCCTTCTGGGACGACGAGGATGCCCCGAATCCGACAGATGACTCCCCCGCGCCGTCCGATCGGCGGCAATCCGTCCGGACCGGGTCGGCGCACCGGACCCGCAAGCGCGTCCTGCTGGCCGTCACCGTGGCGGCCGTGGTCGTCGGCGGCGGATTCCTGTTCCGTCCGGGGTTCGGACCCGACCACGCCGAACCCCCGTCCGGGTCCAGCGGGGACTCGATCCCGGTCGGCTACCAGCAGGCACCCGCCACGCTGGTGGTCTACGAGGACTACGACTGCGCCGCCTGCCGGAAGTTCGCCGAGCGGTTCGACCCGACACTCCGCCAGCTGGTCGCCGAGAATCGCCTGGTCATCCAATACCACCCGGTGACGACCGACGGCCGCAAAACCTCGGCCCAGGCCGCCAACGCGGCGGCGTGCGCCCAGGACGCGGGAAAGTTCACCGCCTTCCGCGAGGTGCTCGTCGCGGCCGGCAAGCAGGACCCGGACGCGAAGCAGGACCTGCGCTCGCTCGCCGACCGGGTGAGCGAGCTGCGGTCCGCGGCGTTCGACCGGTGCGTCGACGACGGCACCCACGCGGGCTGGGTGAGCCGCGAGAGCGGCACGTTCGCGAAACAGTTCCACACGGACGCACCGGTGGCCGTGCTCAACGGCGACCGGATCGAAATCGACGGTGACGGAGCCGCCACCAAGTTGTGGAAGACGGTCGAGGACCTCGCGCTGAAGGACCCTGGCTTCCACCCGCCGGTGAGCACCCCGTCGCACCCGCGCGCCTCGACGGGCCCGGCCGCCACCGCCTCGGGCTCGGCGCACGCGGCCCCCTCCGCCTCGGCGGCCTCCTCCGCCTCTGCAGCCTCCTCCGCCTCGGCGGCCTCCTCGCCCAGCAGGGCGAGGACGGCCGAAGCATCCGGGCGCACGGCGGCGGCTTCCGGCGCCAGGGAGTCATCACACGCTTCCGACGACTGACGACCAGTCGCCCCGGCCGTTGTCACGCGACGGAACACCCCCGCCCGGTTCAGCGCCGCGCGTCACTCCCGGTCAGGACCGACCCGGCGGCTGAGGGCCACTGCGAGACGGCGGCCCGGAGTAATTCTTCCGGTAGCCGCGGAAGGGCGGAGAGGTATTCCGTCCCCTCCGTGGGCAGAACTCGCACCGAATAATTCGGGTTCAACGTTCAGAAACCAACCAGCGAACGAGGGGAACATGAGCCGGGCAAATCGAAATGGAAAGCTGATTGCACATGAGCGCAGGCGCGCGGAACGCGCGGCACGGGAAATTCTCGCGAAGCGTCGACGCCGTTTCATGGCATTCGGCCTCGTGCCCGCCGTCGTGACCTCTGCGGTGATCACAGGGGTCGTCGTGCAGACGTACCGGTCCCAGGACGACCGGCCCGCCCTGGCGCCCCTCGGAACGGTGGCCGGAGGCAAGGCCATCGAGGTGGGGGCGGAGAAGGCTCCGGCCACCCTGGAGGTATACGAGGACTTCCGCTGCCCCGCCTGCCAGGCGGCCGAGGCGCGCCTCGGCGAGGTACTGCAGAAGTACGTGCAGTCCGGCCGGCTGCGCCTGGAGTACCACCCCCTCGCGGCCATTGACGCCGGCCTTGGCGGGAAGGGTTCACTGCGAGCGGCCAACGCCGTCGCGTGCGCGCAGGACCTGGCCAAATTCGCCCATTACCATGCCGTCCTCTTCTCCAACCAACCCGAGGAGAAGAACGACAGGTTCGCCGACCGTGCGGAACTCCTTCGGCTCGCCGAAAATGTCCCCGGACTGCGGACACCGGCTTTTGAGCAATGCGTCAACAAGGGAACGCACGAGGCTTGGGTGCGCACTGTCACGGAGGAGTTCCGCGACCACGAATTCCGGGGGACGCCGGCCATGCTGCTCAACGGCAAGCAGCTCGACGGGCATGCCGGTGGGGCCATGGCCTCGAAGGAGGCGTTCGAGGGCGCGGTGCTCGAAGCCATCGCCGAGGCCGGTGGGCCCTCACCGTCGCCCTCGGCGTCACTCCCCTCTTCGCCTGCGCAGCCGCCCGAGCATGCGGCCCGTCCGCGTTCGACGCCGAGTTCGGCCCCATCGCCCTGATCCGTACCGGCAGGCCCGCGCCAGGGGGGAGGGGGAGTCGGCGTGCGGCTATGGGTCTGCGTTCTCGGTGTGCGGAGGGCCGGCGGGGCGTTCGGTGGCGGCGGGGGTGAAGAGGCCGGTCGTCTCGGTGATCGCGAGCAGGCGCTCGACCTGGGTGCTGGCCGCGGTGATCGCGAGGGTGCGGTCGGTGCGGTGCGCGGTGCTGCGCAGGCCCAGCAGGAGGTTGAGGCCGGAGCTGTCGCAGAAGGGGACGGCGGACAGGTCGACGTCGAGCCCGGTGCCGCTGGCCCGCAGCGCGCGTCCGAGGGTCTCGTCCAGGCCGCCGACGACGTCGAGGTCGATCTCGCCGCGGACCGTCGCACGGACCCGGTCCCCTTCGACGGCGAGCCGGACCAGCAGGCCCTTGGCGACGTGCAGGTCCGCGGGCAGGCTCCCGTCGACCGGGGGCGGCGGGGGCGGCGCGGGGGATGGAGGAGTCGGGGTCGGGGCAGCGGGACGCGCCACGGGCGGCTTACCGCGCATGGTCTCTTCTCCTGCCTGTGAGCCATGGGACGACATCTCCAGCGTCTGCCGAATCCCTTCTCACGTCAACCAATACGTGAACGGAAATTCGTCAATGGCAATGCGTGCAATCGGGTTCGGCCATGCGTGCCATCGGCGGCGTGGTCAGCGCAGCAGGACGGCCAGTAGCTCCGCCAGCGTCGGGCCGCTGTCGGCGGGGTGGCGCAGCTGCTTGCCGTCGATGACGCGGTAGACGTTCGAGCGCCCGACCCGGTGGTGGCTGAGATAGCCCGCCGCTTCGAGGTCGGCGATGATCCGCTGGACCGCTCGCTCGGTCAGCAGGCAGCTGGTCGCGATGTCACGCACCCTGATGCCTGGGTCCCGGGCGATCTGCACCAGGACGCGCGCGTGATTGGTCAGGAACGTCCACTGGCGCCCGATGGCCGGCTGTTCTTCCACGCCCTCAGGATAGGGCGGTCGCGTTGGCTGAGACATGAGAGGAATTCGCGTGCTCCTTCCCGCTTTTCGTGGTCGCGGCGCGGTCTCGCGCACGGCCTGCGTCCGCTCGCCGATCTCCCCCCTTGTGGTCCTCCCGATGGTCCTCCCGCAACAGGACGATGGCATCGTTCGACATTGCTCGTCTCCTCACTCAGAGGCTTCCCCTCCCGACTCCGGCGTGTCCCCCGCTGCCCCTGTGCCAAACACCGCACTCACACACCGCGCTCAAACACCGCGCGCCCCTGCCGAACACCGCTGACCTCCTGCTGCGGCGCCGACGGCCGCTCGCGCGCGGTTTGCCGGGCCGCCCATCGGGCAGCCGCCCCGCCGACACGAGCCGGGGGCCGACGGCCCGGCCGCCCCGCGCCGTTCCCAGGACGGAGACCGCGACATGCCCATCAACCCCGAAACCCCCCAGCCCGAGCCGCCCGCCGACCCCGGACCCGACGCCAAGGACACCACCGACGCCAAGGACGCCGCACTCGACGCCTTCCGCGCCCCGGACCCGGACGGCCCGCTCACCACCGACCAGGGTGTGCGCGTCGACGACACCGACAACTCGCTCGTCATCGGCGACCGCGGCCCCACCCTGCTGGAGGACTTCCACCTCCGCGAGAAGCTCACCCACTTCGACCACGAGCGCATCCCCGAACGCGTGGTGCACGCCCGCGGCGCCGGCGCCTACGGCTTCTTCGAACCGTACGAGTCGCTCGCCGGGTTCACCTGCGCCGACTTCCTCCAGGAGGCCGGGCGCCGCACCCCGGTGTTCGTACGTTTCTCGACCGTGCAGGGCCCGCGCGGCTCCGCCGACACCGTACGGGACGTCCGCGGCTTCGCCACCAAGTTCTACACCCGGCACGGGAATTACGACCTGGTAGGCAACAACATGCCGGTGTTCTTCATCCAGGACGCCGTCAAGTTCCCGGACTTCGTCCACGCGGTGAAGCCCGAACCGCAGAACGAGATCCCCACCGGCGCCTCCGCGCACGACACCTTCTGGGACTTCTGCTCGCTCCAGCCCGAGTCCACCCACATGCTGATGTGGGTGATGTCCGACCGGGCGATCCCGCGCAGCTACCGGATGATGCAGGGCTTCGGTGTGCACACCTTCCGCCTGGTGAACCGGGACGGGCGCGGCACGTTCGTCAAGTTCCACTGGCGGCCGCGGCTCGGCGCCTGCTCCCAGGTGTGGGACGAGGCCCAGATCACCGCCGGGCGGGATCCGGACTTCCACCGCCGGGACCTGTGGGAGGCGATCGCGGCGGGGGACTTCCCCGAATGGGAGCTCGGTGTCCAACTGGTCACGGCGAAGGACGAGTTCGCCTTCCCCTTCGACCTGCTGGACCCGACGAAGCTGATCCCGGAGGAACTGGTGCCGGTGCGTCCGGTGGGGCGGATGGTCCTCGACCGCAACCCGCAGAACTTCTTCGCCGAGACCGAGCAGGTGGCCTTCCACACCGCCAACATCGTGCCCGGGATCGACTTCACCAACGACCCGCTGCTCCAGGGCCGCAATTTCTCCTACCTGGACACCCAGCTGATCCGCCTGGGCGGCCCCAACTTCGGCCAGCTGCCCGTCAACCGCCCGCTGGCCGACGTACGGACCAACCATCGCGACGGCTACGGCCAGCAGGCCATCCACCCGGGGACGAGTTACGCACCGAACTCGGTGGGCGGCGGCTGCCCGTTCACCATGGGCGGCGGCCACCTGCCGGAAGGGGTGTTCCAGCACTACCAGCAACGGGTCAACGGCAGGGCGATCCGGCGGCGCAGCCCCAGCTTCGCCGACCACTACAGCCAGGCCGCGCTGTTCTGGCGCAGCATGGCGGGCTGGGAACAGCGGCACATCATCGCCGCGTTCGCGTTCGAGCTCGGCAAGGTGGGCGACCAGGAGGTGCGGCGCCGGATGGTCGGCAACCTGGTGCGCGTGGACCCCGACCTGGCGGCGGAGGTCGCTCGGCGCATCGGCGTGCCCGAACCGCAGCCGTCACCCGGAGACCGGGCGGCAGCGCGGGACGGCGACGAGGCGGCGGGCCCCCGGGTCTCCCCGGCGCTCAGCCTGGAGAACCTGCGCGGCAGCGGCATCCGTACCCGCAAGGTCGCCGTGCTGGCCGCGCCCGGGGTCGACGGCGGCCAGGTGCGGGCCGCGCACGAGCGGCTGGGCGCGCAGGGCGCCGTCGTGGAGACGCTGGCCGCGCACGGCGGTCACGTGGCCGCCCGTGGTGGTGACCCTCTGCCGGTGGACCGCCCGCTGCCCACCACCGCCTCGGTGCTGTACGACGCGGTGGTGGTTCCGGACGGCGCCGGGCCCGCGCTGGCCGCCGATCCGGACGCCGTCCGCTTCCTCGCCGAGGCGCTGCGCCACGGCAAGCCGGCGGCGCTGCTCGGCTCCGGCGTCGACCTGGCCCGGGCGGGCGGTTACGACGCGCCCGGGAGCCTGGCCGGCGTCGCGCTCCACGACCCGCAGGAGCCGGCGGATCCGGCCCTGTGGGACGGCTTCGCCCGGCTGGTCGAGCGGCACCGCTTCCCGGACCGCTGACCCCGCAGCGGCGCCACTTCCGTGCCCGTGCCCGCCGGCGGGGCACGGGCACACGGCGGCCCCGACCGTTCGAGCCGGGGCCGCCGCCAGGGGGGTGCGGTCAGGGGGGCGTGATCAGGGGACGTGGACCGTGACGGGGCTCAGCCGGGGGTGATCCGGCCGCGCCAGCCACCCTCCTCCCGGCCCTGGTCCTCGATGAAGTCCTTGAAGCGCCGGAGGTCCCCCTTGACCCTGCGGTCGACCATGCCCAGCATGTCGCCGGTCTTCTCGGCCATCCCCTCCGGCTGGAAGTTGATGGCCAGGTTGATCCGGGTGTGCCGGTCGTCCAGTTCCTGGAAGGTGACGACGCCCTTCTGCCGCACGTCGCCGTCCGTCGTGCGCCAGGCGATCCGCTCGTCGGGCAGCTGGTCGATGATCTCGGTGTCGAACTCGCGGGTGACGCCGCCGATGCTGGTCCGCCAGTGGTTGTGGCGCTCGTCCAGCTGGGTCACCGCGTCGACGCCCTCCATGAAGCGCGGGAACTCCTCGAACTGGGTCCACTGGTTGTACGCGGCGTGCAGCGGCACGTCGACGTCGACCGTCTCCTTCACCATGCTCATCTGGGGCCTCCTCACGTGTGCGGTGGCCGAGCCTTTCCCGGCCGCCCGCGCGCCTGCCCGCTGCGCCGCGCCCTAACCCACCCCCGCGCCGTAGCACCGGCCACCCGGCCTGGCGCCGGCGCTACGGCGTGCGGCGGGCCTGGACCACGGCGCGCCCGGCCAGCGCGCCGCCGTAGACGGTGTAGCCGACGCCGATCAGCCAGGACTGGACGATCAGTACCGTCCCGACCGTCCCGTAGGAGACCGCGTTGGACACCAGCAGCGGCGCGAAGACCAGCCGGGAGAAGAGCCGCAGGCCCGCCAGCGCCACCATGGTCGCGACGGCTCCGGGCAGCAGTTGCCTCGGCGGGACGCGTCCGGCGAGCAGCAGGTGCTGAAGCCACCAGAACAACAGGAGGCCGCCGACGGTCGTGACGGCGATGCGGAAGGAGGGCTGGACGGCCGAGTGGTGCCAGGGCATGCCGCTGGAGGCGGCCAGCACGATGTACCCGATCAGCCCGGCCAGGCCGAGGGTCTGGCGCCAGACCGCGTGCCACGGGCCGCGGTCGAGCTCCCACACGCGCTCGTAGACGCCCTGGACGGACGCCATCAACGAGACCCCGAAGACCGCCAGCGCGGCCAGGCCGAAGCCCGTGGTCGTGCTGAGCACCTGGCCCCGGGAGGCGAAGAGCCGGTGGACGGCGTCGGCGCCCGGCCCGCTCAGGCCGAGGCCGTCGGTGATCCACTCGGAGATCCCGCTGCCGCGCGAGGGGAAGGCCGCCGCGATGACGATCAGCAGCGGCACGAGGGTCACGAAGAAGAGCGCCGCGAAGGCCATCGAGCGCTGGAGCAGTTCGATGGTGCGGCCGTGTTCCCAAACGCCGACGACGGCCGCCCGCAGGACCTGCCACCAGCTGCGGGCGATCTCCGTCAACCGGCTGCGGCGGCGCATGCCGCTCAACCCAGGACGCCGCGCGGCGACGGCGACGGCGACGGCGGGGACGGGGACGGGGACGGCGGGGACGGGGACGGCGGGGACGGGGACGGCGACGGTCGGTTCACGGCCACTGGATCCTCGCTGTGCTCGACGCCCACGGACGGACCTGCCCCGTCAGGATGCCACCGCGCGGGGCGCGTCCGGCGCTCCGGCGTCGCGACCGGCACCCGGTGGCGCCGGGTGGCCGCGCGCGGACACCGCTCCTCCCGGACGCGGAACACCCGCCCGGCAGGCCGCCGACAGGCCGTCAGCTCGCGGGCAGCCGTAGATCACACCACACCGTCTTGCCCGGCCCCGACGGGTGCCAGCCCCAGCGCAGGGTGAGCCGGCTCAGCAGGAACAGGCCGAGGCCTCCCGGTTCGTCCGGGGGGTGCGGGGGCCGGGGCAGCGGCGGGCGCGGGCTGGCGTCGCTGACCTCGATCCGCAGCCGGCCGGTGGCGCGGACCAGGAGCAGCGTCCCGGGCTCGCCGCCGTGGCGCAGGGCGTTGCCGACGAGTTCGGAGACCAGCAGGACGGCGGGGGGGGCCCCCCCCCGGGGGGCCGCCGGCGGCCCCGCACCCGGGGGGGTGTGCCCGGCGGGGGGGGGGGGCCCCCGGGGGGGGGGCGGGGCGCGGCC
>NZ_JBHWIO010000051.1:39000-48386 GCF_042732075.1 Kitasatospora sp. NPDC059812 | reverse complement strand
TTTTTTTTTTTTTAACAACCCCCCCCAGGCGGGGGGGGGGGCGCCCCGCCGGGGGGCCGCCCCCCCTCGCCCCGGAACTCGGTGGTGAAGGCCCGGGCGTCGGCGGCCGCCCCGGGGTGGGCCCGGAGCGGCAGCCGCTGCGCCCACGGCCTCGTGGGGAGCGGGCGTCCGGCGGAAGGCCGTGGTCCGGTCATGCGGTCGCGTCCTTCCCCGGCCCGGTGAGGGGCCCGTGGTCGTCGTGGGATCGGCTCCGGGGGCGTCGCGCCTCAGTGGCCGAACAGGTGGCGGATCCGGCCGCCGCGCGGGGGCTCGACCGGTAGGCCGACGTCCGGGCCGCCCTACTGGGCGGGGCGTTCCTCGGGCGGCGCGGGCTGCTCGCCCCCGTCGGGCGGGAGGGGTCGCTCGGGCGGGAGGGGTCGCTCGGGCGGGTCCGGCCGCACCACCGGCTGGGACCGCTGGTGGGCCGCCCGGTGCGCGGCTGGCCGGACGGGGCGTCGGGTTCGCCGGGACCGCCGGGCCGTCAGCACCATCAGGGCCAGGCCCAGGCAGAAGAGCAGGGCGAGGGCCAGCCCGGCGAGGAAGATGCCCAGGCTGTCGAGCGCCGGCAGGCGGATGCCGAGCACCGTCGCCTGGTAGTCGGGCCCGCCGGAGAGGTTGTCCGCGATCAGCAGTCCGGCGAAGGCACCGGCCGCCGCCATCAGCAGGAGTCCTAGCAGCAACATGGGGAGTCCTCTCCGTCGTCCGGTTCCGGTCGCCCCCGCAGGGCCGCGCCTACCCGGGCGGGCCCGTGCCTAACGCCGCGCTTCGCGGGCCCGCTCCCGCTCGGGGCGAGGGGACCGGGGTTCACGCGGCAGGGGCTACCGGCTCTGGACGGCAATCAGGCAGGTGTCGTCGTCGGTGTCGGCGGGGCTGAGCTCCAGCAGCCGGTCGAGGTAGCGCTCCAGGTCGGGGCCGGGGGCTCCGGCGGCGCGGATCAGCTGGTCGACGGACTCCTCGACCGGGCGGTCCCGGCGTTCGACCAGGCCGTCGGTGTAGAGGACCAGGACGTCGCCCGGCGGCAGGTGGGCGGTGTGCTCCTGGTACCGGGCGTCGTCCAGGGCGCCGAGGAGCACGCCGTGCGGCAGCGGCAGCACCTGGGCGCCGTCCGCTCCGACCAGGATCGGGGGCAGGTGCCCGGCCCGCGCCCAGCGCAGTTCGCCGACGGCCGGGTCGATGAGCACGCAGACGGCCGTCGCGGTGATCTGGCCGGGTTCGCGCAGGGCGACGGTGTTGGCCCACTCCAGCATCCGGGCCGGGCCGGCCCCGGTGACGGCGAGGCCGCGCAGCGCGTGCCGCAGGGCGACCATGCCGGTGGCCGCGCCGACGCCGTGCCCGGCGACGTCCCCGACGGTGAGCAGCACCCGCTTGTCGGGCAGCAGCAGCACGTCGTACCAGTCGCCGCCGACCCGGTCGTGCTGGGCGGCGGGGCGGTAGCGGACGGCGGCCCGCAGGCCGGCCGGGCCGAGCGGGGGCGGAGCGGCGGGCAGGAGGGCCTGCTGGAGCCGCAGCGCCAGTCGCTCGCTGTCGGCGGTCTCCTGCTCGCTGTCGGCCAGGCGTGCCCGGGTGGCGCCGAGCGCGACCTCCGTACGGTGCTGGGCGGACACGTCGTGGAAGGCGCCGCGCACCCCGGTGAGCCGGCCGTGGTCGTCGAGGAGGGGCTCGGCGATCACCCGGGTGTACCGGTGGGTGCCGTCCTGGTGGGCCAGGCGGACGACGGCGGAGGCGGTCCGGTGCCGGCGCTGGACGGTGTCCAGCAGGCGCCGGATCGCGGGCTCGTCGTCGGGGTGGGCGTGCCGGGCGAGCTGGGCCAGCGGGACCGGGTCGGTGTCGGGCGGCAGCCCGTAGATCTCGTGCAGGCCGTCGCTCCAGCGGATCCGGCCGTCGGCCGGGCACTCCTCGAACCCGGCCACCCGGGCCAGCCGCTGGGCCTGGCGCAGCAGGGCGCTCTGCTCGGCCTCACCGGCCCGCGCGGTCTCCGTCTGCCAGCCGACCAGCACGCGGCCGCCGACGGGGGCCGCCGCGAGCAGGACGGTGGCGGGAAGCGCGAGTCCGCCCTGCTGGAAGACCAGCCGGACCTGCTCTCCGGGCAACGGGACCCCGGTCTCGTGCACCCGGATCAGCTGTTCGAAGAGGCCGCTGGCGCACGCGGCCGGGTAGACCTCCAGGAGCGAGGTGCCCTCCAGCGTGTCCCGGGGGCGGCCCAGTGGATCGCGGAAGTGCGCGTTGGTCCGCAGGAGCGTGAAGTCGGCGACCTCTCCTCGGCGGACGACCGGCTCCAGCAGCAGGGCCGGGGTGGGCAGGCCCTCCAGGAGGGCGGTGTCGTCGCCGGGCGGGACGGGGACGGGGGTGGGGGCCGGGGCGGGGGCGGCGCCGGCTTCGACCAGGAGGGTCGCGCAGAGGTCGGCGAGGGCGTGGAGCCGACGGCGTTGGGGCCCGCCGAGCACGGGGCCGGGTGCGGGGGCGGGGCCAGGTGCGGGCCACAGGACCTCCAGCGCGCCCCGGCGGCGGCCTGCGTCGATCAGCGGGAGGACGGCCCGGGCCGAGCCGACCCCCACCGACGGGCCTGCGGCCTCCGGATCGCCGGGCCACAGCTCCGCGCCGCCGACCACGACGCGCTGGGCCGGGGTGGGGACGCCGGGTGGCACCCGACTCCAGGCGTCGGCCTCGGCAGCGGACAGCCCGGCGTGCGCGGCGAGGGCGAGCACACCGCCCGGCAGCCGCAGCCACAGCGCGACGGCGTGCGCGCCGAGCGCATCTGCCGTCTGCTCCAGGACGGCTTCGGCGACGCCTTGCAGATCAGCGATGGCGGCCAGCGCGGGCGTCACGGGTTCGGCTGTGCCCGCGAGCAGCCCGGGTGCCTGGCCGGGTGGCTGGCCAGGTGGCTGGCCGGACATCCCGGCGATGTCGGCGGCCAGGGCCGCCACGGGCACGGCGGCCTCCCGGGCGAGCCTGGCGAGTCGGGCGGCGGCTTCGGCGGGGAGCAGGCCGAGGCGTTCGGCCAGGATCCCGGTGGCCAGGTCGACGACGGCGCGGGCGCGGGCGTCGGCTTGCACCCGGGCGGCGGTGCTCTGGAGCCGGCGCACGGTTTCGGCGAGGGCCCGGGCCGTGGTGTCCGAGGGCTCGTGCCCGGCGGTCATGGCGTGTCCAGCCAGTGCCGCATCCGGCCGAGCAGGTGTCGGGTGTCGACGGGTTCGGTGACGTGGTTGTCGGCGCCGGCGGCGAGGCTCTTGTCCTGGTCCCCCGGCATGGCCTTGGCGGTGACGGCGATGGCCGGCAGGCGGGCGAAGCGCTCGTCGGCGCGGATGGCGGCGATCGCGGTGTAGCCGTCGAGGCCGGGCATCATCACGTCCATCAGCACGAGGTCGGTCTCGGGGCGGGTGCGCAGCAGGTCGAGCCCGGCGCGGCCGTCGGGGGCGTGCAGCAGGCGCTTCCAGGTGCCGGAGACGCCCTCGACCCGGGCCCGGCCACCGAGCCGGCCCTCGCTGCCGACCTCGCGGGCGATCCTGGTCACCTCGCCGGCGAACGCGGACGGCTGGTCGACCATGGTGTTGAAGATCGTCGCGATCTCCCCGAGCACGCCGGGCCGCTCGGGCGCGAGCCGGGTGGCGAAGTCCCCGTCGCGCACGGCGGTCAGCCCGGCGAGCAGGTGCCGCAGGGCCTGCTCGGCCGGATCGGCGCCGGGTGCCGGCCGCTCGTCCATCCGCTCCACCGCCCGGGTCCGCCGCACGCCCGGGGTGCCCGACCGGGCGCCCCAGCCCCGGGGCGGCGGGCCGCCGCCCTGCTCCCACTGTGCCACCGGAGGGCGAAGGGCGACAGGCAGGACAGGTGTCGGGGCCAGCGGGCGGAGGCCCGGGGCGACGGGCCGCGCGTTCACTCCGGTGGCGCGTCCCGCAGCACGAAGACCTCGACGGCCCCGGTCAGTTCGAGCATCCGCAGGACCAGCGGGCGGGGGCGGGCCAGTTCGATCCGGCTGCCCTCGGCGGCCGCGCGGGCGTGGGCCCGGAGCATCGCGTTGAGCCCCGTGGAGTCGCAGAACTCCAGGCCCGCGCAGTCGAGCACGATGACGGTGAGGGGCGCGGCCAGGGCCGCGTCGAGGGCCGTGTGCAGGGCACCGACCGAGTCGAGGTCGAGTTCGCCGTCCAGCGCGAGCACGGTGCCGCCGGCCCACGGCCGGGCCCGTGCGGTGAACCCGCCCGGCCCCGGGGCACCCGGCGCCGGGGCACGTCCGGTCGGTGGTCGGCAGGTCATGGTGTCGGCTCCTTCCGTTACCGGCCGGTCGGGCGGTTCACGCCGTACGGTACGCATCCGCTCGGGCGGGTGCGGGGCGCAGCCCGTGGCCGGGGGCGCCGTCCGCGCCGGGGGTGACGGTGCCGCCCGCCGGGTCGGGGGCGCCGTCGAAGGGCAACCGCTCGACCCGGACGTGGTCGGAAACCTTCGGGGACACGGTGTTCCTCCTTCATCACGCTTCATCACGCTTCGCCCAGAGCGGCCCCCCGCAGCGCGGCTATCCGCTGCGGGGGGCCGGAAACGCCCGGGGGGGAGGGAAATCAGCGCGGCGCCTCGGGTTCAGCGGCTCCCTCGTCGTCCGCTCCACAGTCGTCCGCTCCCTCGGGTTCGGCCGGACCTGCGGGTTCGTCCGCCCAGCCGGGGGCGTCGCGGTCCTCCAACTGCTCGCGCAGGCTGGTGAGGGTGGCGGTGAGCAGGCGGGAGACGTGCATCTGGGAGACGCCGATGCGCTCGGCGATCTGGGACTGGGTCCAGCCGTCCCAGAAGCGCAGTTTGAGCACCGTCTGATCGCGGCACGACAGGCGGGCGAGCAGGGGGCGCACGGCGGTGCGGAAGTCCGCGAGTTCGATGCCGGGGTCGCAGGCCCCCAGGCGGTCGAGCATGGCGCAGCCGCTCTCGTCGAGGTCCTGCTCGCGCGGCGCGTCCAGCGAGTCGGGCCGGTAGACGCGGCCGGCGACCAGGCCCTCGGTGGCCTCCTCGACGGTGATGTGGAGGTCCTCGGCGATCTCGTCGGGGTGCGGGAGGCGGCCGAGTTCCTGCTCCAGCCGGTCGGATCCGCGGGCCACGGTCAGGTACAGCTCCTGCATGCCGCGCGGGACCCGGACCGGCCAGGAGGTGTCGCGGAAGAAGCGCTTGATCTCGCCGGCGATGGTGGGGATGGCGTAGGTGACGAACTCGACGCCGCGCTGCGGGTCGTAGCCGTCGACGGCCTTGATCAGGCCGATCGTGCCGACCTGGAGGATGTCATCCATGTCCTCGGCGCGGTGGCGGAAGCGGGCGGCGATGAAGCGCACCAGCGGCATGTTGAGTTCGATGATCGTGCCGCGCACGTAGCTGTACGCGTGCGTTTCGCGGGCGAGTGCGGCCAGGCGCTCGAACAGCGCGTCGCTGAGCTCGCGTGCCTCGTACTTGCCCATCGCGCGCAGTTGCGCGTCCGTCGGGCGGGGTGGCACGTCGGGCGGCAGGCCGGACGGCGGGGCGGCCGTCCGGTCGATGGGGCGACCGGTTTCCAGCATGGTGGACACGGTGGCTCTCTCCTGGGGCATCGGGGCGAACGCCCGGCACCGCGAGCGGCTCGCGCCGAACGCGACGGGCTGCTTTCCGGAGGACCTGGGCCCGGCTTCCGTCGGGCGACGGCCCCGGTGGCACCCGGCGAGGGTGCGGACGCGACTGGCTGCGATCCATGGCCGCGTCATGCGTTCTCTACCCGACACACGACTTCCAATTCATGTTTTGGGCGGTTTATTGCCTTATCTACAGATACACGCGTATGACGATCACGCCGCTGACGA
Organism: Kitasatospora sp. NPDC059812; assembly: GCF_042732075.1. Classification (NCBI taxonomy): domain Bacteria; kingdom Bacillati; phylum Actinomycetota; class Actinomycetes; order Kitasatosporales; family Streptomycetaceae; genus Kitasatospora; species Kitasatospora sp. NPDC059812. Next base: position 42,549 of record NZ_JBHWIO010000051.1, on the reverse strand, counting down.
GGACCACGCCGGTGATGACGACCGCCCCGGCTCCCCCGGGCCCGGACACCGAGCCGCCGCCCCAGCCGCACCCCGGTCAGACCTGAGACCCCGCTCACCCCTGGAGGGCGCCTGGGTCCACCGGGGGCGCGACCTCCAGCCAGACCAGCTTCCCCTCGCCCTCGGGCAGGCAGCCCCAGTCGCGCGCCAGCCGGTCCACCACCCGCAGGCCGTGGCCGCCGGGACGGCCCGGGTCCGCGAACGGGCGCAGCCGCGGCGCGGCCGAGCTGGCATCCGAGACCTCCACCCGCAGCCGCTCGCCGTCCCAGCCCAGCCGCAGTTCCCGGGGACCGCCGGGCGCGTACAGGCACGCATTGGTGACCAGCTCCGACACCATCAGCAGGACGTCCTCCGCCGCCGCCAGCCGCCCGGCATCCGGCGCGGGCAGCCAGTGCCAGGCGAGCAGCGCCGCCCGGCTGAAGTCCCGGGACCGCTGGACCGCGCCCTCACTGCCGGCCAGCACGAGCCGCCTGGTCCGGCCGGAGCCGCTCGGCCCCCGGCCGGAAGCCGTCGCCCTCCGGTCGGAGTCCTTCGGCAACGCTCCTTCCCCGGGGCTCTTCATGCCGGGCTCTCCTCACTCCACGTCGTCGCGGCCGCGCTGCGGCGGGTCCGCGGTCTTCAGAGCGGCGTCGAGGTCGGGGTGGATGCGCAGCACCGTATCGGCCTCCGTGATCGCGAACAGCCTCGCCACCACGGGCCTCGGACCGGCGAGTTCCAGCCGCAGGCCGGCCGCCTCGGCGTCCAGGCGTGCGCGCAGCAGCAGGTTCAGCCCGGTGGAGTCGCAGAACCTCAGGCCGGTGAGGTCGACGACGATCCGTTCCTCGCCCCCGGCCACCGGACGGGACAGCGCCGTCCACAGCCCGTTCGCGCTGCCATGGTCCAGTTCGCCTTCGACGGAGACCACCCGCGCGCGGCCCTCCCGGCGCACCGCGACGCGCAGGCCGCCGGGTTGCTGCTCGGCCGGCCGTGGCAGGGCAGGCTCCCGGTCCGTTCGCGGCGGAGTCCTGTCGTCCCGACCGCCGTCCCGCGCGGCGGTTCGGGTCGCGCGTCCGGCCCGGGCCGGACGGACCGCCGCCCCGGGCAGGCCTGCCCCGGGCAGGGCCGGGCTCACCACCCGCTCCTCGTCCATGCCCCGCGTGTGCCCGCAGCCGTGGTGGCTACACGTGTGCTGGCGTTCTCCACCGTCGGGCACGTCGGCCTGTTCCTGACCGCCGCGGCAGCTGTGAACGCGATCGTTTCCGGCCCACCGGCTGCTTCTTGCCCGTCGATCGTTTCCGGCCCGCCGACCGTTTCCGGACCCTCGCCCGTTTCTGGCCCGTCGGCCCGGGTAGCCGCGCGACGCCGGACGAAGCCCGGCAGACGCCAGGGAGGCCGCCCGTGCGAGTGAACGGCGCGAGACCGGCCCGGCGGCGCCACCCGACCCGGGTGGTCCTGCCCCGGGCGCGCCCCGTCGTGTCCGGCGGGTCCGGAGGCCGCGTGCCGGCCGGGCTGCGGACCGCCGCCGGGTACACCTGGCGGCTGCTCCTGCTCGGGGTGGCCGCCTACCTGGCCGTCTCCGTCCTCGGCCAGCTCCAGTTGCCGGTCATCGCCGTGTTCCTGGCGCTGGTCATCACCTCGGTCCTGCGGCCGCTCGTCGACCTGCTGGCACGGGCGCTGCCCCGCTCGATCGCCGTCCTGCTGGTCCTCGTGTGCGCCATCGTGGTCGTGGGCGGCGTTCTCGCCCTGGTGGGGACGACCGTCGCCAGCGAGTGGGGCCGGCTGGGCACCGAACTGCGCGGCGGCCTCGGGCAGATCGACCACCTGCTCGCCGGCGCCCCCTTCCACCTGCGGGCCGGCACCGTCACCGACCTGCGCGCGAAGCTCGGCGAGTTCATCACCGCACACCGCTCGGCGCTGCTCAGCACCGCGCTCAGCGGGGCGAGCCGGGTCGTCGAAATGCTCACCGGGCTGGCGCTCGCGGTGTTCTGCTCGGTGTTCTTCCTCCACTCCGGCGACCGGATGTGGTGCTGGGCGCAGCACCAGCTCCCGGCCCGGTCACGATCTGCCTGGAACCGCGCGGGGCACGCCGCGTGGCGCACCTTCGCCGGCTACACCCGGGGTGTGCTGATCGTGGCGGCGACCAACGCGGTGCTGGTCGGCATCGCGCTGGTCGTCCTGCGGGTGCCGCTCGTGCTGCCACTGATCATGTTGGAGTTCGTCGCGGCGCTCGTCCCGCTGATCGGCTCCCCCATCGCGCTGGCCGTCGCCGCGCTGGTCGCCCTGGCGGCCCGCGGCCCGGTGGTCGCGCTGCTGGTGCTCGGGCTGATCGTGGTCATCGGCCAGATCGAGGGCCATCTGCTGCACCCGCTGGTCATGGGCTGGTCCGTCCGGATCCACCCGGTGGCGATCGCGCTGTCGGTGATCGGCGGCGCCGTGCTGGCCGGTGTCCTCGGCGCGGTGGTGGCGGTGCCGGTGGTGTCGGTCGCCTGGGCGGTGATCTGCGAACTCCGCGACCACGGCCCACCACCCCGCCCGGGTCCACGCACCGGCCCCCCAGCGGCACCCCACGGTCAGCCGCCCCGCCAACCCGCCGAACGCCGCCCCCCGCACCGCCCCGCCCCCGGCCGGGGCCCCCGGTGATCGGACTGATCACACCACGACGGCCCGAAGGGTCGAATCCGCGCCGGGATTGCACGCGGGCCGTTCCCTTCCGGTCCGGGCGTCGTTGGGCAGGTGATTGACGTGATCCGGCCCGGACGGTCCGCGCATTGCCAGGTGACCCGCCCAGGGCTCGACCCATTGGCATGACGAGGGAGACTGACGATGAAGCTGAGTGTTCGACGCGGACTGCTCGCGGCGACCGCCACGGTCGGCCTGATCCTGGCGGCGACCGCGCCGCAGGCCACGGCGGCCGGCCCGCAGCAGCCCGCCTCCACCACCAGTACCGAGCAGGCGGGCGGGCAGCGGGTGGTGCCGGGGGATCCGGTCCGCGACGGGAGCCCGGACTCCGCGGTCGACCGGGTCGCCGACTTCTACGGTGCCTACATCGACGCCGTCTCCGACGGCACCGACAACCTGTCGGACGGCCTGCGCTCCCACTACCTCACGGCGGACTTCCAGCAGCGGCTGGCCGCCTGGGAGCAGGCCAACCACGCCGACGGCGTCCTCCGCGCCCAGGACGTGCCCACCCACTGGGAGGTGCGGTACCACGACTCCGGAGCCGGCCACCTGTTCACCACCGTCACGCTCACCTGGGGCACCGGCCCCAACGCCACGCACACCAAGCTGGCCGTGCAGAGCGACCTGAGCACCAAGCTCATCTCGGACATCGAGGACGCCCCGGCCGGATACTGACACGAGCCCGGAGCGGGTGACGGAGCGGACGGTGGGAACGCGGGCGGCCGACGACATCGCGTGAGAGCGAAGCCGCCGATCCGCCTCCCGCCGACTGCCGGCCGGGGGGGGGGGGGGGGGCCCCCCCGCCCGCCCCCCCCCCGCCGGGCGGGGGGCCGCGCGGCGACCCCCCCCCCC
>NZ_JBHWIO010000051.1:20026-38990 GCF_042732075.1 Kitasatospora sp. NPDC059812 | reverse complement strand
GCCGGGCCGGGAGGGCGGCGCGGGGGCCCGGGGGCCGGGCGGGGGCGGGCCGCGCCCGGGGCGCGGGGGGCCCGCGCGCGCGCCCCCCCCCCCCCGCCCCCCCAGCGCCGGTCGCCGCATCGTCCGAGGTACACCCGCGCCGTTCTGCCGCCGGCGAAAAACCGGCCCGCCCGGGCTCGACGCTCACTACAGTCCGGTCCCATGACGACGGTTACCACGCGCACGGTCGAGTACCCGGCCGACGGCCTCACGATGATCGGGCACCTCGCGCTCCCGGCCGGTACCGGCCGCCGACCCGCGGTCCTAGTCGGGCCCGAGGGGCCGGGGCTGAACGACTTCCAGCGCCGCCGGGCCGACGCCCTCGCCGAACTCGGCTACGTGGCAATGGCCTTCGACATCAACGGCGGGCGCTGGTTCACCGACCCGCAGGAGATGCTGACGCGCATCACTCCCCTGCTCGCCGACCCCGACCGGATGCGCGGCATCGGCCACGCGGCGCTCGACGTGCTGCGCGCCGAACCGCGGACCGACCCCGACCGGATCGCCGCCATCGGCTACGGCACCGGCGGCGCGATCGCCCTGGAACTCGGGCGCGACGGCGTCGACCTGCGCGCGATCGGCACGGTCAACGCCCTGACCACGGGCCGACCGGGCGAGGCGGCGCGCATCCGCTGCCCCGTCTGGGCCGGGGTCGGATCGGAGGACCCGATCATGCCGCCCGCGCAACGGGACGCGTTCGCCGCCGAGATGCAGGCCGCGGGCGTCGACTGGCGCCTCGTGGTCTACGGCGGCGCGCTGCACGCCTTCCACCACCCGACGGTCGGCCACGCCGTGCTCCCCGGCGTCGGCCACCACCCCCGGCACGCTCAGCGCGCCTGGCACGACATCGTCGCCCTGCTCACCGAGTGCCTGCCCGTAACGGATTGACATCCTCCCCGCCCTAAAGGACGGGGATTCCTAGCTCACTTCGCCTGGCCGTCAGCGACGGGCAGGGCTTACAAGATCAGCACTAGCCGGGTCGAGACCAGCCCGGACGAGCATCACCCGGGCGGAGTTCTTGTCCCTGGGAGAGGAGACTCCGCACGCGGTGCACGTATACGTTCTCTCGGAAAGCGGAAGGCGGTGCTTGGCTCTCGCACCGCAGTGCGCGCAGTCCATGGTGGTGTGCGCAGGGTCGACCAGGTGCACGGACCTGCCGTGCTTGCGGCCCATCTCGATCAGGGCGCGCTTGGTCGCCCCGATCGCGGCGTCGGCGGCCTTCCTGGCCATGGTGGTCCTGGCGAGGAACTTCGGCCGGAAGTCCTCGACGGCTATCGCGTCGTGGTCGCGGACGACCTGCTTGGCCCACTTGCGGCCGGTGTCCTGCCGCTGCCGGGCGACCTTCCTGGAGACCTTCGCGGCCTGCCGCCGGGCCTCGCGGTAGCCCTTCGTCTGCGCCTTCCCCTTCGGGGCCCGGCGGCGCGCCATCTGCCGCTGGTACTTCGCCAGACGCTGGGCGGCCGTCCTGCCGTGCTCCGCGTGCGGGAGGTCATGCGCGTCGGACGTGGTGGTGGCGGTCTCCCTCACGCCCCAGTCGATCCCGATGACCGCACCGGTCTGCGGCAGCGGCCGGACCTCGGCGGCCACGACGAACGAGGCGTACCAGTGCCCGAGCGCGTCCTGGTACACGCGCACACTCGACGGGACACACGGCAGGTCACGCGACCACACCACCGTCAGCACGATGCCGCCCGCGAGGTGCAGCCGGCCCTCCTTGAGCCGGAACCCGCGCTGCGTGTAGTTCAGCGACGGCCGGGAGTCCTTGAGTCTCTTGTGCCGGGGCATCCCGGCGCGCTGCTTGACCGGCAGCTTCGCCTTGACGTCCTTGAGCGCCTTGGCGCGGGACCTGGCGAAGTCGCGGATGGTCTGCTGCTGCGGAACGGACGCGCCCTCGCGCAGCCAGCTCATCGACTGCCGGGCCCCGGTCAGCATCTTGTCGAGCTGTGCGGGGCCGCACGTGGTCTTCTCCGCGGCGGTCGCCTTGTTGTGCTTGTGGACCTTGCGGGACATCGCCACGGATTCGTTCCACACCCAGCGGCACTTCCCCCACTCCGCTTCGAGCAGTGCGAGGGCGGTGGCCGACACACGGAGCCGGTAGGTGTACCGGGCGTACCCGGCCTCACCGACCGTCACCGTCGTCGTCATCATGAGCCGCAACCTAACAGCCCCCACCGACAACAGAAGAAAACGCAGGTCAGAACAGATACGCAGAGAACTCCGCCGCTTCACGACTCCGGGCCGAGGACCCATTCCTCCCCGGCCTGAAGGCCGGAGCCTCCTGGGAGAAATCAGGTGACCTGGCCGTACCGAAGTGACCCGGTCGGCGGACCCGACCTGCCCGGCGAGTCAGACGTCGGCTTCTGCGATCTGACGCACCAGGTGATCGCCCTCGAACCAGCGGCTCAACAGCTGGTGAACCGGGTCCGGACTCCCCGCCTGGTCTCCACGGCCCCAGCCCCAGCCGGCTCCCTGGGCGGGCGGCGTGCCGCCGGTCATCGCGGCCAAGCGGATCAGCGCCGTCTCGGTAGCGCCCGCGTCCTCCTTCCCGAGGGCCCACATGAACACCTGCGGATCCGCGGCAGCCGCCAGGACCGGGGAGAGCCCGCAGCCGGCCGAGTACCACAGGGTGTTTCCACGGCGACGCGCGTCCCGGAACTGCTCGGTCCACGTCCTCTCGTTTCTCGTTCGCCTGGCCACGTTGCCCGACCTGCCGATGTACAGCACCGGATGACCGACTGCCCCTACGTCCACCCAGACATAGATGCCCGATCCGGTCACCTCGTCCGGGCTCTCCGGCCCGATCGCCGCACGTATCGTGCCGATGTCCATGCACCCCTCCCAGGTCTCACGAAGGACGCCGACTGTACTGATCGGCCCCGGCGCACCGACAGCCGGGGCCGACCGACATCCCCTGGCCGACCTGTCCCGCCCACGGCGGCCACCTCGACGGGGCACCGCTGTTGCCTGCGCCCACGACCGTGACCCGCACGAACTCGACTCGACCGGCTCGACGGTTCGGGTCAGCCGGCCCGGAGCAGGGTGCGCAGCTCGGCGGTGTCGATGATGTGGGCCCGCGAGGGGAGGACCTTCTGCAGCAGGGCGTCGTGGACTTCGGTGTCCGGGTCGGCGACGCCGTCGGACAGGACGTAGAGCCGGTAGTCGCGGTCGGCCGCGTCGAGGACGGTGGACAGGACGACACCGCTGGTACTGACGCCGGAGACGACCAGGGTGGTGATGCCGCGCTCGCGCAGCTGCTGGTCGAGGTCGGTGGTGGACATGCCGCCGAAGCGGGTCTTGCGCACGACGAGGTCGCCGTCCCGGGGGGCCAGGCGCTCGTGGACGGCCGTGGCAGGGTCCTCGTGGTGCATGACGCGGTGTCGGGCCAGCGGGGCGAAGGACTTGTTGGTCGCCGGGATCGCGTCCCAGTCGGCCTCGGTGAAGCCGACGCGTACGTAGGCGACGGTGCCGCCGCTTGTGCGGACATCGGCGATGGCCGCTTCCACACGGTCGAGCAGGGCTTCCCGGCCTCCGCCCTCGGGCAGAGCGGCCAGGATCGCGGGCTGGCAGTCCAGGACGAGCAGAGCGGTGTGCTCGGGGTCAAGTGCGGGGGCGGTACTCACGCGAGTGTTCTCCTTGCTTGGCGGCACCCGGTCGGTGCGGGGACACGATTCGGCGGACCGACAGCCACTCCCCCCACACAACCGATCGGCGATCAGAAGCATCAAAGCGCGCCTCATCCCCGGGGATCAAACAACCTCAGGACCATCAACCCACAACCATCAGTTGTACCTATAGAGTGCCGCCATGGACCTCGACACCGTTCGGACCTTCGTCGCCGCCGCCGACGCGGGGCAGTTCCAGGAGGCCGCCGCCGAGCTGGCCGTCACCCAGCAGGCCGTCTCCAAGCGCATCGCCGCGCTGGAGCGCAACCTCGGCGTGCGGTTGTTCACCCGCACCGCGCGCGGGGCCGAGCTCACCATCGACGGGCAGGCGTTCCTGCCCCACGCGCGCGAGCTGCTGCGCGCCGCCGAGCGCGCGGTCGAGTCCGTGCGCCCGGGCCGGCGTCCGCTGCGCGTCGACGTGATCAACTCGCGCGGCGCGGCGTCGGGCCTGATGCGCGGCTTCCACCGCGCGCATCCCGAGATCGACCTCGACGTGATGATGCTGTTCGAGATCGAGACGGCCGTCACCGCCATCCGCTCCGGTGCGATCGACGCATCCTTCCGCGCCGTCGTCGCGCCCGGCCGGCCCCTTCCCGAGGACATCGAGTCCGTCCGGGTGATCGACGAACCGCTCCAGCTCCTCACCGGTCCCGCCCACGCCCTGGCGGGTGCCCGGTCGGTGACCGTCGCCCAGCTCGCCGGGCACCGGATCTGGATGCCCGGCATCGTCCCCGGTACCGAGTGGGGCGCCTACTACGACGACCTCGTCGCCGAGTTCGGCCTCACCATCGAGGCGACCGGCCCCAACTTCGGCTCCGACGCGCTCCTCGACACCATCGCCGACACCCCGGCCCTGGCCACCTTCATGGGCGAGCACACCCGCCTCGCCTGGCCCGCCGACCACGGCCTGCGCCGCATCCCGGTGACCAGCCCGACGCCCGTCTACCCCCATTCACTCCTCTGGCACCGCGACAACCCCCACCCGGCCCTCGCCACCCTCCGCACCCACCTCGCCGCCACCACGACCGGCCACGACGCCGCCGACACCTGGACACCGGACTGGGTTCTTCCGCGCTGAACGCCACCGCAGTTGGTTCCCGCATGCGGGAACGTTGGTTCCCGCATCCGGCGCCGGGCGGTGCGGTGGCCGCTCGGGAGCGGGCACCGCACCGCCCGACGCCGGGGGGCTGTGGGCCGAGGGCCGTGGGTCAGCGCACGGTCACGGTGAACACGGGGGAGGCGACGTCTCCGCTGACGATGCGCAGCTCGTTCAGGCCCTTGATGCCGAGCTTCACGCCGAGCGAGTAGGAACCGTTGTGGTTGGTGGGGACGGAGGCTGGCAGGGTGACCCACTTGCCGTGCTGCTTCTGCTGCAGGGTCACCTTGGTGCCCGCCTTGAGGCCGGTGGTGGTGCCGTTGACCCGGAACAGCTGCCAGGCCTGGACGGACGTGACGGACGGCTTGGCGGTGATGCCGGCCTGCGCGGCGGCCTGCTGCGCCGTCGCCTGCTGCGTGGTGGAGGTGGGGTAGGCGGCCGGGGCGGCCGCCATGGCGGCGGTGCCCGCCAGCCCGAGGGAGAGCACGGTGACGGTGGTCACGGCGGCCAGGCGCAGGGAGTTCCGCTTGGAGACGATCACGGGTGCCCCTTTCAAGGGGAGGTGATTGCTCGGCCCGAAGAGCACGGTCGGCGCGATTCGGGCTCTGTCATCTGTAGGGACGCCGCGCTCCACACTTCGGTTGTGAGCGGATCGTCACCGCCTTGTAACAGTCGGCAATGCCTCGGAGTTCCCAACACCCGCGCACACGAGCGGAATTGGCGCTTCCTCTCCTGCGAACGCGACGGCCCCCTCGACGACCCGGGAAGGCACGGTACGTCCGCTGGGTACCGGGCGGTCGCCGCCTGCAACTTCGAGGATCGGCTGCCCGGCCTGCCGCTGCCGCGCGCCGCCGACGGCCGCCTGGTGCTCGCGGTGAACGTCTCGCCGTGGCTGAGGCCGGACGCCGCCACCTGCCCGGACCGCTCGTTCTGCCGCACCTACGGGCGCGGCGACGCGAAGCACCAGGTGATCCCCGGCTGGCCCTACTCGTTCGTCGTCGTGCTGGAGACCGGCCGCACGTCGTGGACGGCGATCCTGGACGCGGTGCGGTTGACGCCCGGCGCCGACCTGGCTGCCGTTACCGCCCAACTCCGGTATGTGTTCGGCCGGTTGATCCAGGCCGGGCAGTGGAAAGCAGGTAATCCGGAGGTCCTGGTGGTGACGGACACCGGCTACGACGCCCCGCGCATCGCCCACCTGCTCGCCGATCTGCCGGCGCAGGTCCTCGACCGGCTCCGCTCGGACCGGGTGATGCGCCGCCCGGCACCCAGCCGCGCGGAGTTCGCGGCGGCGAACCCGGCCAGCGGCCGACCGCCCAAGCACGGCGGCGAGTTCGTCTTCGGCGACCCCGCCACCTGAGACAAGGAGCAGGCGGTCACCACCACCGCGACCCGCCGCTACGGCACTGCCGTCACCCAAGCCTGGGACCGGCTCCACCCCAGGCTGACCCGCCGGACGGCTTGGCTGGAGCACGACGGACCGCCGCCGGTCATCGAGGGCACCGTCATCTGGCTGGCCGTCGAGAAACTGCCCAGCGGCGGGGTGAACCGACCGGTCTGGCTCTGGTGGTCGCGCACCGGCGCCAACACCGAGGACGTGGACCGCTGCTGGCAGGCGTTCCTCCCTCGCTTCGACCCCGCCTGCTCAAGCAGACCCTCAACTGGACCCGGCCCCGACTGCGGGACTCGGCGGCGGCCGACCGCTGGACTTGGGTGGTGATCGCCGCACCTACCCAGCTCCGCCTCGCCCGTCCGCTCGTCGCCGACCTCCGCCACCCCTGGGAGCGGCCGATGGAACCGAACAAGCTCATCCCCGCCCGCATCCGGCGCGGGTTCCGAAACCTCCACACGAAGGCCCTCTCACCAGCGCGTGCGCCGAAACCCACCCGCCCCGGAACAGGCCGGCCACCCGGCTCGAAGAACCAGCGGCCCGCTGCCCGCCACGAGGTGGGCAGAGTCCTGGCCACCGACGAGGCGTACGCCCGGCCCACCCACCACAAGAAGGGCACCAAACCGAGAAGGACCGCTACGGAGAGCTGAACGCACTGCTCAGTGCACCAGAACAGGTGTCTCCGCAAGAACGCCGACGCCGCGTACTCGCATCGCTGCGGTCAGAGCGAGCGGACTGATGCCCAGGGCCGAGGCGATCTCGGGGGCCATGTCGAACGCCCGCCACTTCCACTTCTCCTCGGCATCATCGCTGCGCGCGTTCTTGTCCCAGGCGGGTGGCAGGCCCAACCGTTCCCGCTCGGCCTGCTCCTGCACAAGCGGCTCCCCCAGCGTGAGGAGTCCGTCGTCGACCTCGCCGGTCTCGCAGTACCGCCGGACCACAGCCCCGTGCTCCGCGATCAGCCAGGCCGAGCCGTCGTTCTGTGTACCGAAGTAGTACGCCTGCGCCGCTCCGTAGCGGGTACTGAGGTTGACACACAGACGTAGGACCTCGTCGCTTCTGTCGCTGTTGCACGGATCGCACCACGGGCCGATCACCAGAGTCCATCCCTCAATCTCAGGACTCACGTACACCCGGGCCATTTCATCCGGATTGTCTTCAGCCTCTCCGTGTCCGTCCTCGTCGATGACAGCCTCAGCCTCGGCGAACGTCACGGGTACGGGTCGGGTAAGGCCCAGGGACGCAATGACTCCTGTTTGGTCCCCGGTCGGCACGGCGATCCAGTAGAGCCAGCACGTCGACAGCGGCCTTGGCTGGTCGTTTTTCGCGATTTTCACGACCACAGCCTGCCACTGCGGGGCCCGCCTATTCGAAGCCGAATGTTAAACGACAAGCTCAGTGACGGTCGCTGAGACTGGCGACCACGGCGGCCAGTCGGTCCATGGCATGCGCCACACCGAGCCCGTCCATGTAGTCGCGGACGTGCACGATCCGGCCGTTGCGGACCCGGATCACCAGGAGGCCGGGAATGCTGAAGGTCTGGCCGGTTGTGGTCACGGTCCCGGTGACGACCTGCTCGACGGTGATCACCTCGGGGTCAGTGCTCTCGTGCACGGCGACTTCGCGGATCTCCTGCGGTTGCGCCGGGCTGGCGCCCCAGGCCGCCCGGTAGCCCGCACGGACCTCGTCGCGACCCTGGTAACACGCGGGCATGCCGGGGAAGAGGAACGGAAACTCGTGGACGGCGTCGACGGTGTAAAGATCGGCCAGGTCGTCCGCTGACTTGTCGAGCATCGCCCGCTGGTAGCGGGCCAGAACCTCACGAGGGCCAGGGCTGGCGGGGGTGGTGTCCGGCATGGCGCTTGGGCTCCGTTCGGTCAACGCGGGACTGAGCTCTGTCGATCGATGGGCCGGGAGTTCGGGCGCACGGATGCGACGAAGGCCCCCAAGACCCGGCTGTGACACCCGACTTGGAGACCCGCTTGACCGCACTCTACGTGAAGATCGACGCCGAGATCGGAGGAACGCGACGGATGGGACGACCGCCCCGGTCGAGCGTGCCGTCGTCGTGCTGGAGTGCGCGGTGCATGGACGCACCGTCCACAGCGAGCAGCCCTACGACAACCACCAGTGGCCTGATGAACGTCAATGCGGAGGCCACGGCCGCGCTGGCCCGCCCCTACCGACACCGCGCCAGCCACGTCGCGATCTCGTCCACCACCGCCGGCTCCACGTGCCCCGGTCGCGCGTACTCGGCCGGGGTGGCACGGCCACTGCCGGGGAGGAAGAGGTGGTTGGCGTCCTGGTGGATCCTGATCGCCACCTCGGGCCGGTCCGCCAGGGCGTCCTGCCAGCGCGTCAGGTCGTCGGCGACGGTGACCTGGTAGTCCCGGCCGCCCTGGAGGATCAGCATCGGGCGGGCGAGTGCGGCCGCCGTGGCCACCGGGTCGTACGCGCGCAGGTCGAGCCAGTAGGCGGCGGAGAGTCCGAACGGCAGCAGCTCCGACGGTGTGTCGGGCATGAGTTCGGGGCCGGCCACCAGCGCGGCCTGTCGGGCCAGCGCCGCCACCGCATCGTCGATGTCCGGGCCGGGGGCGAGCGCCGCGAGGTGGCGGGCCACCCGGACGGCCGCCTCGTGCATCGGCTGGGCGTCCGCGGCGAGCAGCACCAGTCCCGCGATCGACGGGTCTGCGGCGGCGATTCGGGGCGCCACCTTGCCGCCCATGCTGTGGCCGAGCAGGTGGATCCGGTCCGCGGCCACCCCGGGCTGTCGCCGGAGCAGTTGGACGGCGGCGAGCGCGGGCGGCAGGTACTCGTCGGCCATGGTGAAGTCCGAGGGCAGGCGGTCCGGGTGCGCGAAGGTGGCCTTGTCGAAGCGCAGCACGGCCACCTGTCGGCTCGCGAGGCCCCAGGCGAGGTCCCTGAGCGGCTTGTTGGGGCCGCTGCTCTCGTCCCGGTCGAACGCGCCGCCGCCGCTGAGCAGCACGACGGCGGGCCACGGTCCGGGGCCGGCGGGCAGGCTCAGCGTGCCGGGTACGGCGAGCGGACCGGTGCCGAGCCGGACTTCCCGTTCGGTGAACCGGGCCTGGTCCGCGTAGGGCGGCGGCTGCCATTCGGCGCCGTCGTCCTGGGCGAGCCGCAGACCGTGCAGCAGGCCGTCGGCGCCGACCGACGTGACCACGGTGAAGCTGCCGTCCGCGCAGGTCACCGGAATTCGGACGCGCACCGGGTCGGCTTCTCCGAGCCCGCTCACCGGCTCCCCGATCACTCTGGCCCCTCCCCGTCCCGCGGCCTCGGCCGCCCAGGCGAGCCGCAGCGCTTCGGCGGACACGGCAGCGCGCAGGGGCGGCGCGAACAGTTCCGCGGTCTCGGCGAAACTCTCCGCGCGCAGTAGCGCGGCGAAGTCCCGGGTGAGCCGAGCCGGGGCTCGTGGCGAAAGCGCCGGTGCTGCCCAGTCGGTACTGTCCGGCCGCAATTCGGTAGCGGACCGAGCGGCGCTTCGGGCAGGCTCGCGTGCATGGTCTCGGTGTTGCAGAACGTGGCGATCGACTGTGTAGATGCCTACGGGCTGGCTCGGTTCTGGAGTGAGGTGCTCGGTCATCCGCTGCACCCGGAGGACGGCCCGGGTGATCCGGAGACTGCGGTGATGCTGCCGGAGGGCCAGCTGTTGTACTTCCACCAGGTGCCGGAACCGAAGACGATCAAGAACAGGGTCCACCTGTGCCTGCGTCCGGAGACCACGCGCGAGGAGGAGGTCGAGCGGCTGCTGAACCTCGGGGCCACTCTCGTCGACGACCGCCGGGAACCCGATGGTGCGGGCTGGGCCGTCCTCGCGGACCCTGAGGGCAATGAATTCTGTGTTCTCCGCAGTGCGGCCGACCGCGCGGCGATGTCTTCCTGCGGCTCACCCGCGCAACGGCCGGCTGCCCCGCAGTAGCTGGTCACAGCCGTTCGTTGACGGCCGGGACGACGTGGTGGTCTCCGAGCAGTGACGCAGTTCTCACGTCCGGTTCAGTGCAGCGTGGCGGCGAGCGGTCGGACGGCTTCCAGCACGTGGCGGCGGAGCCACCGGGACGCGGGATCGTCGTCGAGTCGGCGGTGCCAGCGCAGTTCGATGTCGGCCGCCGGCATCTCCAGCGGCACCTTGTACCACCGGAGGGGCACCTGTCGTTGGACGAGGTGCTCTGCCACCACCCGGGGGCCGAGGCAGATGACGTCCCCCTCCAGCACCATCAGGGCCGCCACGGCGAAGGAGGGGACCACGGCGACGACGTGCCGGGAGCGGCCCAGGCGGTGAAGTGCCTCGTCCAGCGGCCCGTGCGCGAGGCCTCGGCGGGAGGCGGAGATGTGCGGGTGGGCGCACAGGTCGTCCACCGTCAGCCGTGCTGCCTGGCCCAGGGCGGAGTTCGCCGCCACCACGGCGACGAAGTGGTCGGAGAACAGCGTTCGCGCGCGCACGTCCGGAGGGGGCGGGTCGGCGACGCCGATGTCGAGGTCGAGCGAGCCGTCGCGTAGCCGGTCGGGTTCCTTGGAGTCCTGGGCGACGAACCGCAGGCGGACCTCGGGTGCCTCGGCGGCGATCCGGTGCGTGAGGCGGGGTGCGAGCACGGGGCTGAGTCCGTCGTTGACCCGGATGGCGAAGGTGCGCCGCCACGATCGCGGGTCGCTTCCCGCAGCATCCACCCGGAGTTCGGCCGCGGCCTCCAGCAGCGCCTTGACCCTGGCGGCCGACCGCTGGGCGAACGGGGTGGGTACGAGGCCCCGGCCGGCGCGCACCAGGATCTGGTCGTTCATCGCCCGTCGCAGCCGGCCCAGGGCCCTGCTGGTGGCCGGAATGGACAGGTGAAGGCGCGTCGCGGCCGCGGACACGCTGCCGGTGTCCATCAACGCCTCGAACACGCGTAAGAGGTTGAGGTCCAACTGGTCGGCCACGGACGCCCCCTTCGTTTGCGTCTGACGCAAACTCCCTGTGCAAAGCATGCATTAGACATCGTGTCAGGGGCGTTCGAAACTGACGTCGTGGCCACCACACCCTCCGTCCCATCCACGAGGAGCTGCGGACATGCCGAACACCAGGCACCCTGAGAACCGGACGCCGTCCCCTAGTGAATCCGCCGAAGCCACCGAATCCGCCGAAATCGCCGAAATCGCCGTAGTCGGCTGCGGGCCGGTCGGCATGACGCTCGCGGCCCTGCTGGGCAAGGCCGGGCACTCGGTCGTGGTGCTCGAACGCTACCCCGGCCTGTACGGCCTCCCCCGGGCCGCCAGCTTCGACGGTGAGATCATGCGCGCGCTGCAAGGGCTCGGACTCGTCGACGAACTGGCGCCCACCCTGCGCACACAGGACGCGTACGAGTGGCGCAACGGGGCGGGTGACCTCCTCATCCGGCAGGTGTTCCGCACCGTCGGCGCCAGCGGTTGGGCCGACCTCTACAAGTTCCACCAGCCCGACCTGGAGACGGCGCTGCACTCGTTGTGCACCTCGATGCCGAACGTCGACCTCCGTTTCGGCACCACGGTCACCGGCCTGTCCCAAGGCCGTGACCAGGTCACCCTGAACACGTCGGACGGTGCGACCTTCGCGGCGCGCTACGTGATCGGCTGCGACGGCGGGAACAGCTTCGTGCGGAACGCCCTCGGCGTCGAGCAGGACGACCTCGGCTTCTCCGAACCCTGGCTGGTCTGCGACTTCACCCTGCGGCGCCCTGCGGCCGAGCTGGGGCTGCCGTCGATGCTGCAGATCGGCGATCCCGAGGGGCCCACCACCGTCATCACCACCGGTGCCGAACGCCAACGCTTCTGCTTCCTGCTCGACGATGGCGACGACCTCGAGCGGGAACGTGCGGCGGACGGGGTGTGGTCCCGCGTGGGCCGCTACCTGTCCCGCGACGACGCCGACATCGCCCGCACCGCCACCTACACCTTCCAGTCGCTGATCGCGAGGCGCTGGCGGGACGGCCGGGTCCTGCTCGCGGGCGACGCCGCACACCAGATGCCGCCCTTCCTGGGGCAAGGACTCTGCTCGGGGATACGGGACGCACTCAACATCGCCTTCAAGCTGGATCTCGTGCTGCGCGGAGTCCGGGGCGCCGAGGTGCTCGACACCTACCAGAGCGAGCGGGAGCCGCACGTGCGCGGCGTGACGGCCACGAGCATGGAACTCGGCCGCCAGCACACCCTGCGGGACCCGGTGCTCGCCCGCGAGCGCGACCGCACGCTGATGGCCCACCGACGCGCGCTCCGGGAGCCGGACCGGATCCGGCTGCCCGACCTCGGTCCCGGCCTGTTCGCCTCCGGCGGAGGCCGACTGTCGGTCCAGGGCCGGGTGAGCGACGGCCGGCGGACGGGCCTGCTCGACGACATCGTCGGCGGAGATGGCTTCCGGCTGCTGGTCGCCGAGCAGGCCCTTCCCCTCCTGAACCGGGCCCCGCTCAGCGATTTGGGCGTCACGGTCGTCGGCTTCGGCCCCACCCCCACAGGCCCCACCGCCACAGGAGCCGCTGCCCTAGGAGCTGCCGGAACCGTCGTCGCCGACCCGGACGGCACCCACCGTCGCTGGTTGTCCGACCTCGGCGCCACCGCTGCCGCCGTGCGCCCCGACAACTACGTCTACGCGGCCGGGCCGGACGCGGTCACGGTGGCGAACCAGCTACTGGCCCTCCTCACCCCCGGCACCTGAGCCCGGAACCGGCTCAGCCGGCCCCCGCCGCCGTGCTCCGCGCCCGGAACCGCGCCCAAGCCCACGAACCCGCGCCCACCAGCAGGGCCGCCCCCAGCGCGTACACCGGCAGCCAACGCGTCGTCGCCGCCGCCAGGCAGACGTCGACGGCCTGGCGGCCCTGCTCCCGCTGCACGTACCCCAACGCGTCACCGGCACGCCCGGCCAGGTCCCCCAGCGCGGCCTGCGTCCGCAGGACCTCGTAGCGGCCGGCCTCGACGCACCCGCTCCGGGTCCCCGGCATGGGGAACAGCCAGTCCCAGCGCTGAAGTGCCGGAGCCAGTGCCAGCGCCACGCACAGCCCCACGACCAGCGAGTACGCCACCAGGCTCCGGCCGTAGGCCGCCCGTCGACCCGGCGCCGGCAGCGGCGCACGGCCGAACGACAGGACCACCGCGAGCAGCGTCACTCCGAGATAGGTGGAGAACCACTGCCATGACCCCTGCGCGAGCGAGAACGCCAGCACCACGCCGAGCGCCGTCCCCAGCACACCGGCATCACCGGTCGTCCGTCCCCCGCCCGCGCCCATGGACACGGGGCCGCGGTCACCTCCAGGGCTGTGCCCACTCACAGGCTCTCCTCGTCCGCCAACGGGGCACCAGCCTCCCGCCACCGCCTACCGCCACGGCTTGTCACCACATCGGTGAGCCCTCGGACGCCACCCGCCCAGCCCAGCCCGGGCCTACGGACGGGTCAGTGCCCTCACCGCTCCCAGTAGTCGACGTCGGGCAGTCGTATCCAGCTGTCGGCGGGGCCGGTGACGGCGCGGGCGTCGGTGGGGCGCAGGCCCGCGAAGGCGCAGGCCTGGGCGACGGCGTGGTGGTGGTAGAGGTAGCCGGTCAGGACCTCGTCAGGGGTGTGGTTCGGGAGGGGGGCGCCACCGGGGTGGAGGTCCCAGGCTTCGACGGTGCCGTCGCGGACGATGCTGCCCTGGTTGCCGCTGTTCCAGGTCACACCGTCCCAGCCCGTCATCGCGGCCCCCGTTCGTTCGTCGTCAGCGCGGCTCTCCGCGAGCGCCACCCGTCCACACACGATGGCATACCGGTCTGACAGTCGCTGTCCGGTGCCTTCGGTAGCTGCTGGCGCCGTGCCCTCGGTGACCGCCACCCGTCACCGGACAGCGCCGCAGGGCTCTCCCCCGGCTGCCCGACCGTCGTGCTCCGGAACCGCAGGACCGCAGGACTGTGCCGGGAGCCCGACGCCTTCCAGATGCCGGCTGACCGGTCGTCGCCCGAGGTCAGCGGTACCAGGTGCGGACGGCGGCCGCCGTCTCACGGACGTCCGCGTCACCGGCGCGGATGCGGGCGGCCAGGTCGGCGGCCTGCTTGGGCTCCGCGGTGACGATGACCCCGGAGGCGCTGAGGTAGGAGGCGGCCACGACGGCGGCGAAGTGCTCGTTGGCGAACTCCAGGGCCGGGACGCGGATCAGCTGGTGCATGAGAGCGGCGGCCCGCTGGTGCACCTCGCCGTACACCGGCACGTCCATGACCTCGTCGAGGTGACGGGCAACCGCGGCGGCGAGGGTGCCGTAGTCGGTGATGTCCGGATCGGCGGGCAGGAACTGGTGGGCGATGTCAAGCAGCCACGCCCGGTCTATCCGGAGGATCACGCGGCGTCCGCCGCGGCGCCGCGAGTGCTCTGCGGGTAGGGCCCGAACTCGGCCTCGAAGGCCGGCGCCCACGTCGGCGCGAAGTGCGCCGCGGCTGTCAGGAACCGTTCGCGCCGCTCGTCCGCCTCCTCGGCCAACACCTTGCGCGCATAGTCCGTCAGGCTCAGCCCGGCTGCCTCCGCCCGCTGCTCCAGCGCCTCGTGCACGGCGTCGTCGAGTCGCACGTTCAGCTGCTTCATAACGGCGAATCGTAGTTCGGGGTACACCCCGCTACAAGCTTGAGAACGGCGTGTCGGGCAACACGGACCACCCCGGCGGGCTCCGGCACGTCCTGAGCGAACAACTCGGCCGACGGCCGACGGAGCCTCGGCCCGTTGCTTTCTCGACCAAGTCGGAGTCTCGGTCGCTTGGGTCGCTTCAGTAGCTGCCCTGCCGAGCCACGTCCTGGAGCTACGGGCTCTCCGCCGGGCTCGGGCCTCCAGCGACTGACCCGGATCCGGTGCCACAAAAAGGCCGTACGTACCGGGACAGCAGGGCAACGACACTGTCCTCGGAGGGCAGCGGCGACCGAAGCGACTCAGCGACTCAGTGCTGGAAGTGTTCAGGCACTGATCGCTCCTGCGGACATAGTCCCAGGTCACAGCAGCGAAGCGACTCTCCAGGCCCTGCGGCGGAGCTACTGAAGCGACCCAAGCGACCCAAGTCGGGGACTTGCACGAGAACCTGGTCCGGCGACACGCCGGGGGACAGTGCCCGAGAGACTCAGTCGCTTTCAGTCGCTGAGGTTCAGTCGCTGGGAAAAACCCCAGGTCAGGGCAGGTTCACCCACCCGGTCAGCGACCGAAGCGACTCAAGGTCAGGTATATGAAGACATTCCCCTGTGCGTGTGCGCGTTATAGACCCGGGCTACAGTCGCTTCAGTCGCTGTTTGCTGTTAAAACCGGCTTTGACCTGCGAAAATGCCGGAAGACCGAAACCAGCGACTGAACGGGGTCAGTCGCTGGCCCGGGTTTCGGTAGCTGAGTTTCGCCGCTGACTCCGGCAGTTCGCGTTCCCACGTCCTCGCTCGGATAGTCTGTGTGAGCTATCTTCTGGACTTCGGTCGCTTCAGTCGCTGATCCGGCGCCCACCAGTGCCCTGACCTGGCTATTTGCCTTCAGCGACTGAACGAGCGACTCAAGTCCGAGCAGCTACCAACCATGGGGAGAGGGACCAGCGTGACGGCGCCTAAGGCCGTGGGGAGCGACCGAGCGTTTCGCCAGCCGGATGCGCTGGCCGTCGCGCGCTGGTGCGCCGTCCAGGGTTGGCCCGTCCACCCGCTCGCACCAGGCCGTAAGACCCCGCCCGCCAACTGCCAGCCCTGCCAGGAGCCGGCTCACAGTCCCGCCGACTGCCCGTGCCCTGCGGCTGGTCGCTGGTGCCACGGCTTTCACGCGGCCACTCTCGACCAGGACATCCTCACCGCCTGGTGGCGCGTCAACCCGGACTTCGGTACCGGGGTCGCCTGTGGCCCGGCGGGTCTCGTCGTCATCGACGTCGACAGCCACCCCAGCACCGTCCCCGCCCGGGACCGGATCCTGCCTGGCATCCCGATCCACGAGAACGTCAACCTCGACGGCCTTGAGAACGGCTACCACACCCTTGCTCTGCTCGCGGCCCTGCGCCAGGCTCCTGACCCGGCGGCCGACACGGAAACCCTGCGCGTGCGCACCCCCTCCGGTGGCCTGCACATCTGGTACCAGGAGGACGCCCCCCGCCGGTTCGCCTGTTCCACCGGCTCCTCCAACGGCCGGGCCCTGGCCTGGCAGGTCGACGTGCGCGCCCACGGCGGCTACATCGTCGCCCCCGGCACCGTGACCACCGCCGGTACCTACACCGCGCTCCCCGGGGCAAGGACCCCCGCGCCCCTGCCCCAGTGGCTCAGCGACGAACTGGTCCGCACCGGCCACCTCAAGGACCAGCCCAGCATCCAGCGCCCCGCCCAGCCGTCCGTCCCCGACCGTGGCCGCGCGGCCGTCGTCGCGGCGGGCGGCGGCAAGCGCGGGGCCGAGCGAGTCCTCGACACCGTCCTCCAGGACGTCACCGACTGTGCCACCACCCCCGAGGGGGCCGGTTTCACCGGCAAACTCAATCGCGCCGCCTACACGATGGGAGGCCTGGTCTCCGCCGGTCACCTGACCCACACCGCCGCCGAGCGGCTCCTGCTGGACGCGGCCCGCACGGCCCGCCCCAGCCAGGACAGGCAAAGCTCCGCCGTCATCCGCTCCGGCCTCGCCGCCGGCGCCCGACAGCCCCTGCACGTCGGGAAGGCACGCGGATGAACGACAGCACCCGCAAGAGGACGGTCTTCGATCCCGTGGCCACGGCCCAGCAGATCCTGGAGTACCCGCCGGTCCCCGGCCCAGCCTCCCCGCCCCCCTGGCACGGCACCCCCGTCCAGGAGAGCCTTCTCGACACCCCGTCCGCCGAACCCGCGCCGGCCCCCGAGCCTGTTCAGGAGACCAAGCAGGCCCCGGCCGGGCCGGAGGCGAGCGCGCACGGCCTCCTGCCCGACTCGCTGTCCGACCGGGGCAACGCCAAGCTCTTCGTCCACCTCTACGGAGGCGACTACCGCCACGTCCCCGGCCTCGGCTGGTACCGCTGGGCGGCGCATCGCTGGCAGCTCGACGAGGACGACACCGTCCTGTGGGCAGCCGGCGAGATGGCCGAGAGCATCGCCACCCACGACTCCCGCGGCGTCTACACCAACACCGATCTGCGTCGGCACCGCCGCCGGGCCCTCTCCACCTCGGGCATGAACGCCATGCTCGCCCAGGCCAAGTCCGCCCCGGGCATGGTCCTCAACGCCGCCCTGCTCGACGCCGACGCCTACGCCCTGTGCACCCCCGGCGGCGTGGTCGACCTGCGCACCGGCGCCATCGTCCCGCCCGACCCGAAGGTCCACCACCACTCCCGCTCCACCACCCTGGCCCCCGCCCGGATGCGGACCCCGCGCTGGGACCGCTTCCTCACCGACACCTTCGGCGACGACAAGGAAGGCCGGCAGACCCGGGACTTCCTCCACCTGCTGCTCGGCTACTCGATCAGCGGCGACGTCGGTGCCCAGGTCATGCCGTTCCTCTACGGCCAGGGCAAGAACGGCAAGAGCGTCCTGCTGGACGTCATGATCCAGCTCCTCGGCGACTACGCGGACGCCGCCCCGCCCGGCTTCCTGATGGCCAAGACCTTCGACGGGCACCCCACCGACCTCGCCGAACTCCACGGCCGGCGCATCATCGTCTGCTCCGAGCTCAAGCCCGGCGACCGCTTCGACGAGGCCCGGGTCAAGCTCCTCACCGGCGGCGACAAGATCAAGGCCCGCCGGATGCGCCAGGACTTCTTCTCCTTCGAACCGACCCACAAGCTCTGGCTGCTCGGCAACCACCGCCCCGAGGTCGGCACCGGCGGCTTCGCCTTCTGGCGCCGCATGCGCCTGATCCCGTTCGAACGGGTCGTCCCCGAGGAACGTAAGATCGACAACCTGGCCCACGTCCTCGTCGCCGAGGAGGGCCCCGGCATCCTCGCCTGGCTCATCGACGGCGCCCGCCGCTACTTCGCCGGCGAGAAGGACCTCGCCGGCCCCCAGCGCGTCCAGGTCGCCACCACCGCCTACGCCGAGACCGAGGACCACGTCGGCCGCTTCCTCAAGGAGGCCTGCATCACAGGCGAGGGCATGCGTGCCGAACAGTCCCAGCTCTTCGGCGCGTACACCCGCTGGTGCGGATTCGAAGGCGCCAATCCCGTATCCGGTCGTGCGTTCGCTGCACGAGTTCGCGAGACACTGGGTATGACCTCCCCCAAGGAGATGGTCCTGTCCAACAGTCGCAAGTACTACCCGGGCATCGGCCTGATCACCGACGACACAGAGGAGCAGAACGCGTGAGCGCGCTGATCGACCCGGCCGAGCTCGCCCACGAAACCGATCTCGTCTGGCTTGAGGACACCACCGACCTCGACTACGTGCGCCAGTCCCTGGACCGTCTCACCACCCGTCGCGGCCGCCCCGCCTACCACCGCGACGGCCGCATGGTCGGCTACGCCATCCTCGGCCCCGACGCCAGATCCTCCCGGGCCTCCGGCACCTTCCGCCGCCGCGTCTTCTGGCTCCTGCCGCACGACCGCGACCAGGACCCAGAGGGCCTCTACTCCACCGGCGCCCCCTCCGAGGCCGTCGACCCGCGCACCGTCGCCCCCGGCGTCAAGGGGTACAAGACCGAGCGCTCCGAGGGTGGCCCGGCCTCGCCGGCGATGCTCGAACTGGGGATAACGCTTCCGAAGGCGTGACCGTATCGGGGGGGGGGGGGCCGCCCCCCCCCCCGCGTGGTTTTAATTCGCCGGCGGTGTTTGGACGGGGGCCCGCGGCTGGGGCTCGGGGGGGGGGGGGGGGGGGTCGGTGGACAATGAGCCCCGG